>JANNMQ010000345.1:0-10609 GCA_031398045.1 Rubrivivax sp. | reverse complement strand
CCACCGTGGTAGCCGGCCACTTGCAACACTTTCTTGGCGCCGGGCCGCTGGGCGGCGGCGGCACCGTCGAAGGCTGCCACCTTGCCGCCGAGCGTGGGGCACATCAGCACGCTGGCGTAGAGCATGCCGGGCAACAGGGTGTCAATGCCGAAGGTGGCCTGGCCGCTGGACTTCGCTGCAGCCTCCAGCCGCGGCAGCGGTTGGCCGATCAGCTTGAACTGCGAGGGCTGTTTCAGCGCCACGTTGCCCGGCAGTGGCAAGCGGCCGGCTGCCGCGGCCATTTCACCCAGTTGGGCCTGTTTGCCACTGGCATGTGCGATGACCCCCTGGCTGACCGTGATTTCGCTGGCCGGCACGCCCCAGGCTTGTGCTGCCGCCGCCACCAACATGCTGCGCGCGCTGGCGCCGGCTTGCCGCATCGGCAGCCACAGGTCTTTGATGCTGGACGAGCCGCCAGTCATCATCAGGCCCATTTCGCGCATGGTCTTGGCGGTTAGCCAGCCGGCCAGGCGCTTCACGGCGCTTTGGTCGTCGGGGTGGAAGGGCAGGCCGTCCACCAGCGTGGCCAGGTTGTTGTAGATCTTGTCCAGCGGCGGGTGTTGCACGCTGACCCGGGCCCAGTTGGCGTCCAGCTCTTCGGCCAGCACCATGGCCAGGCCGGTGTGCACACCCTGGCCCATTTCGCTTTTGGGCACCATCACCACCACCTGGCCGTCGGTGCTTATTTTCACCCAGCCACCAAAGGCCGTCTGGCCCGGCGCGGTGGGCAAAGGCTGGCCGGGCTGCAAGCGCTGGCGCACCGGCATGGCACCCCAGCCCACCACCAGCGCCCCGGCCGCAGCGCCCAGGCCCAAGAACAAGTGCCGTCGTTTCATCAGGGTCTCCACTTAGCCCGCACCCGGGTGCACACGGGTGTGCAAAACGGGCCAGCATAGCCTGCTGGCCAGCGCCTGCAGGCAGCAGGCCAAACGGTTAACCTTTGGGCTCCTATGGTCCCTGATCAGCCAGTAAGCACCGCATGAACATTCTGGCCACCCGACTGCAACGCCTGGGCACCGACCGCCTGCTGGCCATGCGCCGCGGCATCGAGAAAGAAAGCCTGCGTACCCAGCGCAGCGGCAGCCTGGCGCGGACACCGCACCCGGCGGCTTTGGGCTCGGCGCTGACGCATCCAAGCATCACCACCGATTACAGCGAAAGCCAGCTTGAACTGATCACCGGTGTGCATGCCGGCGTGCAGGACTGCATCAACGAGCTGACGCGCATTCACCAGTACACCGTGCGCACGCTGAATGCGGGTGACGAAATGTTGTGGGTGGGCAGCATGCCCTGTGGCTTGCCGCCGGATGAAAACATCCCCCTTGGCAGCTACGGCAGCAGCAACATCGGCCGCGCCAAAAGCGTGTACCGCATGGGCCTGGGCCACCGTTACGGGCGGCGCATGCAGACCATCAGCGGCATTCACTACAACTGGTCGCTGCCGGGGCTGAGCAACGAAGAGCACTTTGCGCTGATTCGCAACTTTCGCCGCCACGCTTTTGTGCTGCTGACGCTGTTTGGCGCCAGCCCGGCGGTGTGCACCAGTTTTGTGGCCGCGCGTGAACACAAGCTGCTGCTGCTGTCTGAACACACCTTGCACCAACCCCACGCCACCAGCCTGCGTATGGGCCCGCTGGGCTACCAAAGCAACGCCCAAGCCGGGCTGGCGGTCAGCTACAACAACCTGGACAGCTACGCCGCTTCATTGCACGAAGCGCTGACCCGGCCCTACCCGGCCTATGAAGCCATCGGCATCAAAAACCTGGGCGGTGAATACAACCAGCTGGCCACCACGCTGCTACAAATCGAAAACGAGTTCTACGGCACCATCCGCCCCAAGCGCGTGATTCGCCGCGGTGAACGCCCGCTGCATGCCTTGCGCGAGCGGGGTGTGGAGTACATCGAGGTGCGCTGCATGGACCTCGACCCCTTTGTGCCGGTGGGCATCGCCGCGCCCACGTTGCGCTTCCTGGACGTGTTTTTGTTGCATTGCCTGCTGCGAGACAGCCCCGACGACACCCCCGAAGAAATTGCCGCGCTGGGCCGCAACCAGCACCGCACCGCGGCCTATGGGCGTGAACCGGGCCTGACGCTGGAACGTAACGGCCAGTCGGTGCTGCTGCTGGACTGGGCGGCCGAGATCCTGCAGCAGTGCAAACCGATAGCGCAGGCACTGGACGCGGCGCACCGCAGCGCCGACTACAGCGCTGCGCTGGCCGCCGCGCTGGCCGGCCTGGCTGCACCCCACACGCTGCCTTCGGCGCGGGTGCTGCAGGCCATGAACCAGGACTTTGCAGGCTCTTACACCGCCTTTGTGCGTGCGCAGGCCGAGCAAACGCGCCTGCACCTGGCGGCACTGCCGTGGTCTTCCGACCAGCAGGCATCGTTTGAAGCCCAGGCCCAAGCGTCACGCGAAGCGCAGCGCCAGACCGAAGCCGCCGATACGCTGGACTTCGAGACCTGGCGTCTGGCTTACCTGGACCCGGCCACGCTGATGCCGGGCTGACAGCCCTTCCACCAAGCCCGCACACGGCGCCATCTCCGCAGGAGCGCTCATGTACCGCTTGCACGGTTTTAGTCAATCTGGCAACACCTTCAAGATTGCTTTTGCTTTGCGGGCGCTGCAGCAGCCTTGGGAGCCCGTATTGGTCGACTTCATGAACGGCCAGACGCGCACCCCCGCCTGGCGCGAGGGGGTCAATGAAATGGGCGAGGTACCCGTGCTTGAAGACAACACGTTGCGGCTGACGCAGTCGGCGGTGATCTTGCTGCACCTGGCGCGTAAACACGGTGCAGTGGGTGGTGTTGCGGACGGTGTAGTGGATGGCGTGGCGTGGGCTGGCGCCAGCGAATCCGATCAGCAAGAGGTGTTGCGCTGGTTGTTTTTCGACAACCACAAGTTCACCAGTTATTTCGCCACCTACCGCTTCATGAAGGCCTTTGCGCCGGTTGCGCCCGACCCTGCCGTCATGGCCTGGCTGCGCCTGCGGTTGGACAATGCCTTTGGCGTGCTGGACAAACACCTGCTGGGGCGCGATTACATCGTGGGCGGTGAGCCGACGATTGCTGACCTGTCCTTCTGCGGCTACTTGTTCTACCCGGTTGAAGAAAGTGGCTACGAAGTGGTGGGCCGCTTTGACAACATCGCCGCCTGGTTGCAGCGGGTGCGCGCCATTGAGGGTTGGGCTGCGCCCTATGACATCCTGCCCGGCGCGCGTATCGCGCCGCGCTGGTAGCGAGCCGATCAGGAAAAGTGCAGCCCCGGCACCTGCAGCCAGGGCAGCAGCCAGCCCCCCTGTGTCGATGCGTTCGCTGCTGGCGGCTTGCATGTCGCGCAGCAGTTGCGCGAGATTGCCTGAAACCATGGTTTCCGACAGCGCGTGGCTCAGTTGCCTGCCTTCGATGGCAAAGCTGTTTTTGATGACGCCGGAAAAGCCGTCATTCGATGCCGGTTGGTCCATCGACAAGCGGTCCACCAGAGCGCCGCGCGGCACGGCGGCTATCAGCTCGGCCAGCAGGGTGCCGCCTGCGTTTGCAGGCGAACACGCGCCGTTCGCCAGCTTTTTTCGTGAGCCAACCCCCCGATTCGGCGGTGTCGGCAAATTTGACGAGACCGGAACTGTTTCACGATCTCTTGCGCGCAAACACGGGTGATTGTTGACTTTTTTAACGTTGGCATTCGTTTTGCTCAGCTGCTGGAGGGAAGTTTCCCTTCTAGAAATGGACGACGACATTCATGAAGAACGTAACCCAATGTATCGCCGCAGTCATCATCGGTTTCGGTGTCCAGGCTGCCTCTGCATCGCCGTTCACCAACGTCAGCCCCACGGGCTTCGACGTCACCACCGTGGGCGTTTCCACGGTCGGCGGCATCGCCGTGCAACTGGTGGGCGCCAACGGCAACCAGGTGATCAGCCAACTGGCTGCCAGCTCATTGTTCCGGGGTCAACCCAACTTCACCCCCATCACCATCGGTACCCAAGCCGGCTTCAGCAATGCCGTCACCGACGTGTTGGGCGGCGGCCTGGCGCGCGCCACTTTTCGCATCTCGCTTCAAGACGGTGACAGCGCGGCTGGCAACTTCGACTTCAACAGAAATTTCTTCCTCGTCAACGGCGTCGAAGTGGCGAACTGGTCTACCGTTCAGGCGCAAAACACCAACGGGCTCGGTGTGGCCACGGCCAACGGCTTCAGTGGTGGTGGTTTCCGCAACAACCTGCTCGATACCGGCTGGTTCGACGTGACCAATGCGGGCCATCTGGCGGCCATCTTTGCCGACATCGACGTCACCGATACCATCCGTTTCGGCTTGCGCGATGCGGTCGCCATCGGTGACAACTTCTTCGACTTCACGCTCGGGATCGACAACTCCCTGATCAACATCGGCACCGGTCCGGTGGTGACGCCCCCGGCCAGCGGCGTCGTGCCCGAGCCGGGCTCGTTGGCCCTGGTGGCTGTGGCGCTCGCAGCCGCCGGTTTCATGCGCCGTCGGTCGTAAGCAGCTGCATCGGCCCGCCGCGGGCGCGGGCGCCCGATCCTGGCCGGTGCGCAGGGGCCTTCTCGAACCCACCTTGACCGAGGTGGGTTTTGCGAGGGTCGCTGGACAACAGCTGCGCCAGCGTTGCTGTCGCGCGCTGGTGCAACCACGGGGTCTGTGGTGGAGACCTTGGTCCTTGCGCCAGACTTACCTGGACCAGGCCAACTGGATGCTGGCCTGACACAGGCGCTGCAGGAAGGGCGCAGCTGCGTGCAGATCAAGAAAAGTGCAGGCCCGGCACCAGCAGCCAGGGCAGCACCCAGCCCCCGGTGTCGATGCGTTCGCTGCTGGCGGCTTGCACGTCGCGCAACATCTGCGCCACGTTGCCTGCAATCATGGTTTCCGACAGCGCGTGGCCCAGTTGCCCACCTTCAATCGCAAAACTGTTTTTGATGACACCGGAGAAATCGCCATTGGATGCCGGACGGCCCATCGACAAGCGGTCCACCAGTGCGCCGCGCGGCACGGCGGCTATCAGCTCGGCCAGCGGCGTGTGGCCGGCCGCCAGGTCCCAGCCCTGGCTGGCCACCGGCACATGGGGCAGGCCCGTTTTGCGGCTGCCGTACAGCGTAGGCGTTAGCGCGTTCAGCCGACCTTGGGTGATCAGCTCCAGCGGCGCGGCCACAAAACCGTCGCTGGACAGCGGTGCCACGCCCGGTGCGTCAAAGCGGCTTTTTAGCGTCAACGCGCGGGCAGCCATCGCTTGCCCCACCTGCTGCAAATACACGCTGCTGCCGTCTATCAGCGCCTGGTCACCCAATTGGCCCAGCAGCCAGGTCAACAAGCCGGCCACGGCGGGTGGGGTCAGCACCACCGCGCCTTGAAAACGTGCGCCCAGGGGTTGGGTGTGCACCTGCTGCACCAGCGTGCGCAACAAGGGCTCAAAGCCAAAAAGCTGCTGGATGGGCAGCCCGTGCAAGTGGTCGGCCGTGCCGCCGGCATAGTTGAAAGAGCTGCTTTTGCCTTCGGCCCGTGCCAGCGCAAACACCATCGCGTCGAACCAGCGTTGATCGGTGCTGAGGTGGCTGCCGCCGCTGGTCAATGTGCAGCTGTGCTGGTGGTTGTGGCCGGCCAGTGCGTCTTCCAGCATCACGGTGGGGGTGTGGTTTTCGCGCCAGGCCATCAGATCGACCATCGCTAGCGCCAGGGTGTCGTTCACCGTGGTGGTGCCGCTGCTGTCGGGTGCAACGCCACGCACGTGCTGCAGCAGTTGGCCGCTAGACACGGCATTGGCCGCGTCTTGCGGCGCCGAAGCCACGCTGGCCCACAGTGCCTGCACGCTGTTTTGCAGGCTGCTGCGGTCGATGCTGCTGGCTTCGCAAGCGGCGCGGCGGCCGTCCAGCAGGCCCACCAGCTGCAGTTGGTAGCCGGCGGTGCTGCGCAACAGGCTGGCTTCGTTGTGCGCCACGCAAACCTCGCTGCGGCGCAGCGCACTGACACTGGCCTGGGCGTGTTCAAAACCTTGCTGTTGCATCATCTGCAGCGCCTGTTCGGCCGCGTCTTGCACCTGTTGCGCTTGTTGCACGGGGCTGGTGCTGTCCATGCCGTTCACTCCCCGCCCAGGTGGGCCTGCGTGCGCAACGCTGGCCCTCCCATGGCCACCACCATGGGCTGCTTCTTGCCGCAATAGCCGGCGCAAGACCAGTGCATGTCGTCACTGACAGCGTCCACGTCTTTCAGCACCTGAATGGCGTTGCCCGACAGCGTGGTGTTGCGCACCGCGCGGCCCAGCTTGCCGTGTTTGATTTCATAAGCCAGGCTGACGCCGAACATGAATTCGGTGGTGGCGTCGGCTTGGCCGTTGCCGGTTTTCATCAGCAGGTAGCCGTCGTCCACCCCTTCGATCATCTGCTGCAGTTTTGACGTGCCGGGCAGGATGACGGTGTTGCGCATGCGCACCAGTGGCTCGTCATCGGGGCTGTAGGCACGTGCGTTGCCGGTGGGCGCCTGGCCCATGCGGGCAGCGGTTTCGCGGCTGTGCATGAAGCCGCTGAGCACGCCGCGGTCGATCATCAGCACGTCGTGCGCCGGTGTGCCTTCGTCGTCCACGTACACCGGCTGCATCGCTTCCTGGCCCTGCCAGGTATGGGCCACGTCCACCATGCTGACCAGGCTACTCGCCACCGGTTGGCCCAGCAAGCCGGCCGTTACGGCACCGCCCAGCACGGCGTCGGCCTCGCAGGGGTGGCCCATGGCCTCGTGCGCCAGCATGCCGGCCAGTTCGGGGGCCAGCACCACCGTCTGTCGGCCGCCGCGTGCGGCCACGGCATCTCGTTTGGCCTGCAGGTGGCCATGCAGCCGGTCCAGCAGCGGCTCCAGGGTTGCCAGCGACCAGTCGAGGTCGGCCAGGTTGCCCTTGCACGACAGCATGTCCACCAGTTCAATGGGGGCGCCGCTGCGGTCCACATCAGCCAGCGCCATCACCAACAGCGCCCGTTGAATGCTGGCCAGTGCCTGGCTGCCACCCAGGGTCTGCAGTTCTTTGTGGTGGTGTTCGTCGGCGATGACAAAACGGGTGGCACGCAGGCCGGGGTAGCGCTGCTTGCAATGTGCGTACAGCTCGGCCAGGCGTTGATTGCACTCGGCCGCGGTCAGCGCCGGGCGGCCGGCATAGGCGTGGCGCCCGGTGTGGGTGTGCGTGGGCAACTGCAGCGGTGGGCGGTTGCCGAAGCGCGCAATGGCGCGCGCATTGGACAGGGCCTCTTGCTGAACGGCTTGCTGCACCGCTTGCTGCGTGGCGTCGGTGTCGCCCGTGCCGCCGGCCTGCGCAGGCGCAGAAGCAAAACCCCAATAGCCGCCGACGTAAGCGCGAGCGCTCACGCCTTGCTGCACCAGGCGTGTGTTGGCAATGAGGTTGCCGTCCACCATCACCATTTGCGACTTGCGCAGTTCGTGGTGGCGGGTTTCCAGGTGTTGCACGGCGTTGTCGTTGACAGGGCTGGTGCGGGTGGTCATGGCTGCACCTGGTGGCAGTAAGGATGGGGCATCATAGAAGCCGGGCACCGCCCTGACACCCGCTGAGACCCCAATGAACGCACCCCCTGCTGCCCCTGCTGTCGTCCACAACCCCGCTGCCCACCGTTTTGAGGCGGGCCAGGGTGCCAGCCTGGCCGAGTGCTGCTACCGGCGCCAGGGCGACGTGCTGGTGCTGCACCACACCGAGGTACCGCCGGCACTGCAGGGCCTGGGGCTGGCAGGTCTGCTGGTGCAAACCGCACTCGACTGGGCGCGTGAAAATCAGTTGAAAGTGCAGCCCAGTTGCAGCTATGTGGCCGCCTATATGAAGCGGCATCCGCAGACGCACGACTTGCTGGTGGGTTGAGCGCGGGTTGCACCAGCGTTGGGTGCCCTACACCACCGCCGGCTGCAAAAAAAGCACCGTGCCCGCGTCGGCATCCAACTCCACCTGCAAGCCCACCGGCAACGTGAACTTGCGGCGGATATGGCCAAACAGCGCACCGCTGTATACCGGCACGTTCAGCGGCTTGAAGTGGTCGTCTAACCATGCACCGCGTTGATGAGCGCGGTGATGTTGGAAAAGCCGCCCAGGAATTTGGGGTTGCGAGCGATCAATGCGCAGTCCAGCAGCGGCAGTATGAGTTTGCTGCCCGAACCGCCGGTCATGGCCAGCAGGCCGTGCACACCGGGGTCGGCAAACATCGCATTCACGTCGGCCGCGCGCTGCGCGTCGGTGCCGGCCAGCTGGCCATAGCGCGCACGCAGGTGGGCCGCTTCGCGCACTTGAAAACCCAGCGCCTGCACCGCTTCCAGGGCTTGGGTGTAGGGCGCCCTTTCGTAGGTGGCGCCTGAAGGGTTGATAAGCGCCAGCGTGTCGCCACGCTGCAGCTGGCGGGCTCCCTGGGTGGCAGGGCGAGGGGCTACGCCGGTTACCGTTGCTGGCGCAGCGGCGGCGGTGCCGGCTGCTGCTGCGGTGGGCAGGGAGTGTCGGCGCTGGGTGTTCGTGACAGGGCTCGGCAACCCCGCCTCAAAGCACACGCGGCAGCGTGCGGCGCACCCAGGCGCGGTCGCCCAGGTCGAAGTGCCACCACTCGTTGCTGATGCCTTGAAAGCCGCCGTGCACCATGGCCGCCAGCAGCCGTTCACGCCGCTGCACCTGCTGCGGTTGCAGTGCGCCGCTGGCCAGCAGTTGGGCATGCCATTCGGGATGGGACCGTTCATGCATTTCATCGTAGGCGCTGCCCATGTCCACTTCGGCGCCGTTTGCGTCCAGCAGCGTGGCGTCCACCGCCATGCCCCAGCTGTGGATGGAGCCGGGCCCGGGGTTGGCAAAGTAACTCTGCGCTGGCGTGCCCACCACGTCGCGCCAGATGGCTTCTTGCACACGCTGCGGGCGCAGCGCGTCCAGCACCAGAATGCGCCAGCCCGGGCTGTGCTGCTGCAGCCAGTCTGCCGCGCGCTCCAGGGCATCGGCGGCTTCCACCCGCAGCCAGGCGCAGTCCAGGTTGCCGTACAGGCTGACGCCGGCAAAGTTGTTGCTGCCTGCGTAGCGCAGGTCGTGCACTACGCCGCGCAGGCTGTGCAGGGGCTTGAAATCGGAGCTGCTGGCAATGGCCTCGACCTGCCAGCGCTGGGGTGTGGCCGATGTGGCTGCTGTGGCTGTGGCCGGGGCTGCTGCGGTCTGGGCGGTCGGGCGCATGCGGTGCATTCGTAGGGGGGCAGCGACACCGATGGTGTCAAGCCTTCGCAACTTCAAAACGCCGCTGCGGCCGCTGCGCCGCTTCAAAGTCAGGCAGCACATTTGGCAGCCGGCCCTGGATCTCCTTGATGCGGCTGCTGCCGGCCGGGTGGGTGGACAACCATTGCGGTGGCGCCTTGCCGCCCGTGGCGGCACCCATCTTCTGCCACAGCGACACGCCGGCGCGGGGGTCGTAGCCGGCCTTGGCGGCCAGCACCAGGCCCAGCGCGTCGGCCTCGCTTTCGTCGGAGCGGCCGTACTTCAGGCTCAGCACACTGGCCGCACCTTGGGCCGCCATGTCGCCCACGCCACCCAGGCCTAGAAGGGCCGCGCCCATGCGCAGGCCGATGCTGGTGCCGGCGCTCTTGGCCATGCGTTCGCGCGCGTGTTCCAGCAGCGCATGCGCCACCTCGTGGCCCATGATCATGGCCACTTCGTCGTCGTTGAGCTTCAGCGTGGTGAGGATGCCGCTGAAAAAGGCGATCTTGCCCCCCGGCATGCAAAAGGCGTTGATCTGCTTGCTGTTCAGCAGGTTGACTTCCCACTTCCAGTCGCGTGCGCGATCGTTGCAGGCCGGTGTCAACGGCACCATGCGGGCTGCGATGTAACGCAGCCTTTCCACCTGCGGGTCGTTGTCGGGCACCAGCGCACGCTGGGTGCGGGCTTGCCCCACCAGTTCTGCATATTGCTGTTGCGCCGCGCCCTCCACCTGAGCAGCGGGCACAAACTTGGTGGCCACCGAACGTCTGCATTCAGGTGCCAGGGCCCATGCAGGCGCTGCAGCCCCGGCCAGCAGCAGCCCGGTGAAGCTGCGGCGGCCGATGCCGGCGCAGCCGCAGCTGCGCAGCAAAGCGGGCTGGTGTGCCGGGTGGGGGTCGAGAGCAGTGGGCGGTGCGGGGCGTGACATGGTGTGTTCCAGGTGGAGATCAAATAACAGAGAACAAGACCTTGCACAGGCCATGGGGGCGGCGGGTGTGCAGCGCGCAGGGCCTGCGCACCGGGCCGGGATCATGCACCAAGCAAAGCGAAACCGTGCCCGGGCGTCTGCAGCGGCAAGGGTGGGCATGAGTCAATGTCACTTGCTTGCTTGACTCACACCCCCTCAGGGGGCGGCGGCAACGCCGCCCGGGGGGCTCCCTCAGCCGCCGACTGCATCAGCAGGGGCCGGCGCCACTTCCAGCGCCCGCACTTGCTGCCGCATCCACCACAGCATCACCAGCGCCGGCAGCGCCAGCACGGTGCTGATGATGAAAAACGTGGGCCAGCCGATGGTTTCGGCCAGCACACCGGCCAGCGGGCCCACCCAGACACGGCCTACCGAGGCAAAAGCACTGATC
>JANNMQ010000341.1:0-4061 GCA_031398045.1 Rubrivivax sp. | reverse complement strand
CACCGGCCGGTGCGCCCAGGTCGGCAGGGCTGATGTGGCGGTAGCGCAGCTCGTCCACACCGCCGCTGCGCACCAGCGACGCCGAATGGCAGGCGTCAAACACGGCCCAGACAAAAGCACCGGCGGCCTGGACGCGGTCGATGCGCTCGCGCAGCTCGAAGTCAACGATGGCGTTGGTGAAGCCCTTGCTGCTGCCATCCCAGCCACCGATGTCCAACGGCAAAAAAATCTCGTGCAAGCCATCGGGCTCGGCCTTGCCCTGCGCCGTGCTGCGGTCGGCAGGCTGCTGGCTGCCGTGGCCCGCCATGTAGATGAACACGGTGTCGCCCGCTCTGGCCACGGCGGCCAGGCGGTCCAGCGCCGCCAGGATGCGGGCGCGGGTGGGTTCGGCAGCGCCGGGCACACCGTCGGCCAGCAGCACCATCTGCTCGGGCTTGAAGCCGCGCTGCTGCAGCACCTGCTGCAGGCGCCGCACGTCGTTGCGCGGCCCCTTCAGCGGCTGGTCTTTGTAGCCCGACACACCCACCAGCAGGGCGTGCAATTCGGCGTGAACGATGGCCGGCAAGCCTGCGACCAGCAGCGCTGGCAGTAAACGAACCAGCAGCCAGCGCTTGAAGGCTTGCGCTGGTGTTTTCATCGCGACACCCACGGGCGACAGGTTCATGGCAGGTGGCTGACCACCGGCATGGGCCGGCCGGCCGCGATGAAGTCAAACAGTTTGGGTGTTTGCACCTTGGCCGGCGCGGGGGGTGCGGCGGCGGCTGCTGCAACTGCGGCAGCAGTGGCGGCGGCCACAGCCGGCCTGGATGCCGCACGGCCCGCGCTCCAGCTGCGCCCCGCGGCTTCAACGGGCAATCCCTTTTGCAGCGCCGCGTGCAGGTCGGGCACACGCTGGGCGGCAAAACCCAGCCATTCCAGCATGTCCACCCGTTTGTCGCGCGGGCGCAGGTCGGCCTTGCCGGCGCGCAGGCCTTCCTCGATCAGCGCAAAAGTCAGCAGGCCGTGGCGCAGGCTGGCGGACTCCAGCGCGTCTTCAGCCGCTTGCGTGGCGGCAAGGATGCGTGCACCTTTGTCGTAAGCCAGTTGCCCCAACCCGCGTGAACCCATGGGGCCGGCCTTGAAAGCCTCGTCCACAGCAGCAGCCGAGCGGCAGGCATCAACAACCAGTGCAAACTGACCCGCGTCCACGTCGCGCAGCCAGCGCTCCAGGTCCAGGGCCGAAATCGCGCTAGCGTCAAAACGCGACAGGCCCGCACCCTCAACGCTGGGCGCGATGTCCGAAGGCACCAGGTGCAGCTCGCGGTTGGCTTCGCTGACATAGCCGTGGCCGGCAAAGCTGAACACCACCAGGTCCGAAGGGGTGGCAGCCACCAGGCGGTCTGCGCCAGGCACACCCGCCAGCACACGCGCGCTGTCGGGCTTGCCAGCCAGCAAGCCCAAAGCGGCAGCCACGCGAGCTTTGGTCGCGTCGTTACGCCCGCCGGCGTCGGATTCCAGCGTGACGGCTAGCACCTCGGCAAAAGCGCCTGTGCCCTGCAGGCCCTCGCTCACCGTCTGGCGAATCAGGCGTGCGTCGTTCACCGCATAGACCAGCCGCGGCCAGGCGCTGCTGTCGGTGGTGTTGCTGCCCACGGCAATGACAAAGGCGCGCCGGGGCCGGGCGGGCACGGCGGCGGCGGGCACAAAGCTGCGCTCGGCGACTGCGCTGCGCATCTGGTCGGTGTTGAAGGCGTAAGCGCTGAATTCGACCGCTGCAGCGCCTTCGGGCAGGCGCACGCCCTCGAAGGTGCGTGTGTGGCGCCCGCTCGCGTCCAGCGCCAGCGACCCGTCGTTGCTGGGTGCATGGCCCACCAATTGGCCGTTACGGAACAGCCGCAGGTCGGCGGCGCCGCTGCTCTGACCTTCGGCGTTAGCCTGTGCGCTGACGCTAACCGTCACATTCACAAGTCCCGGTTTGCCGGCGACGGCGTCCACATGCTCTATTTCAACCCGGGGCGCGACGCGGTTGGCGGCCTGCAGCGGTGGCACGGGTTTGAGTTGGGCTGGGTTGTCCAGCAACAGTGGCAGCAGGCGCGGCGTGTAATAAGGGCGCATCGCAGCCTCGAATGGCAGCGCCCGCAACGGTTCGTCGGCCATCACCCAGTGCAGCGCCGGGTTGTTGCCCAGGTTGCTGGCGTCATAGCGGCCTTCGGCATCCACCACGGCCCAGCTGGCGTCCGACAAACCGAGCAAGGTGGCCACAGCAGTCTGCTTGGTCAGGTCAAACAGGCGCACGCTGCCCTCGGCTGTGCCCACGGCCAGGTGGCGGCCATTGGGTGACAGCGCCAGCGCCGTGGCCGCAGCGGTCTGGAGTTCGGGGCTGAAGATGCTGCGCAAGCCCTGGGTGCTGTCAAGCAGGCTGACTTGGCCGTCGCTGAGCACCGCCAGCACGCGGTCGTCGGCGCTGCTGTTGGCTTGATCGGCGCGCGCCAGGTGGGGCGGCACGACGAGCGCACGCAACGAGGCGTCAACCATCGCCCGTGTGACGATGGGGCGACCCGAGACCGGCGTCACGCCCAGCACCGTGCCGACGAAGCGTGGTGATGACGGTGCGGCCAGGACGAGGCGGTTGCCGTCGCGCCGCCACTCGATCACGCGGCCCGCCACCAACAGGCGCTGGCCGTGGATGAAGTGCACCGCTTTGCTGTTCTCGGCGGATTTGTCCAAAGCTAAATGCCCCAGCACTGCACCCGTGCCGGCATCCAGCATCAACAGTTCCACGGCCGCCGATGGGCTTGCGCCACCCGCTGCGGGCGTGGGCGCAAGGGTTGCCGTGGTGGGGCCAGCCGCATCCGTTGCTGGTGTGGCTGTGGGCGCTGCTGGCGGCGCCGGCGCTGGCTTGACTGACGGCGGCAGCGCCTGTTTCAGCCGCTCACCCAAAGCGCCGCCCAGCAAGGCGCCCAGCAAGGCTGCACCCCGCGACTCCTTGGGTGCTGCACTTGGGCTGGCCGCTGGGGCCGGCGCCGGGGCCGAGGGTGTTGCAGGTGCGGCCGACCCCATGCCCGCAGACGGCGCGGCAGGCGCGGCGGCCGAGTCGCTGCGCAAAGACACCACCGCCACCAGACCGTGCTGGGGCGCCAGCGCCACCGCCTGGGGGCGGCGTGGCGCCCCATCGGCATCGGCCAGGCTGCGGCGCCAGAGCTCGGCGCCGCCCGGCATTTGCTGCATCACCACGTCTTGCACCACGCTCGTGGGCCCTGCAAGGCGTGTCTGCACTCCCAGCAAACGGTTGCGCTCCAGGTCGGCATGGCTGAAGTTGTTGCTGCTCAGGGTGACCATGCCGGCATGCAGTTGGCGGGCTTCACCCTCGGCCAGCGACCAGCGCACCAGTTGCCGGCCCATGGCCATGCCAGCGATCACCTGGCCCAGACCTGTTTCGGCGCCGCTGCGGGCCTGGCCCACCGACTGCACCAAGCTGCTGCCGTACAGCAAGGCCTGCGTGCTCACCAGGTGGCTGTCGTCGGCAAACTGCAACGCGAACACCGCGCCTTCGGTGGCCGACCAGGTGGCCAGCGCAGGTTGTGCGGCTTTCCAGTGCACCGCTGCCATCGTCACACCGCGAAAGAAGCTCATGTTCTGAAACACAAAACCGGTCTGGTCGGCAGAGGGCGTGACGGCGTTGCCGCTGTGGCTGGTCATGCCGCTCAAGGGGTCGCCCGGCGGCACCACCACGCCGCGCAGGTTCACGCGCTGCACAACGGCCAGGCTGTCCAGGCGGCGCAGCTCCAGCGTCGGATCATCGGGCTGCCCGGCCTGGGCATCGGTGCGCGGGCGCAGCAGCACCAGATGTTGTTCGTCAGCGCTGAACACCAGGCCAGCCACAGCCCGTGCCTGCGCGCGCTGCGAGCTCAGCAAGGAACTGAACAGGCTGGCCGACACCTTGACACTGTCATCGCTGGTGACGAGCACGGTGGACTGCACCTGCTTTCGTGCGGCCACGTCAAACAGACTGACACGCGCACCACCGGGCGCCGCGCTGCGCACAGCGAGCCAGCGGCCGCTGGCCGACAAGGCCACTGATG
>JANNMQ010000027.1:0-2658 GCA_031398045.1 Rubrivivax sp. | reverse complement strand
ACAGCCTGGCCGCGCTGGGTGCCATCGACGGTGTAGGGCCGTCGCGGCTGGACAAGTACGGCCCTGCGGTGTTGGCCTGCCTGCAAGCCCACGGCGGCCCGCCCGCGCCGCCTGCGCCGCCCACCACCGCATGAAACGCCTGGCCATTTCTGTAGCCGACGTGGCCGCACGCCCCAACCTGGCGCTGGCCACCTTCAAGGCCGCGCGCGGCAAACACGCGCGGCCTGGTGTGGCCGCCTTTCTGGCCGATGCCGACACCCGGCTCGAAGCCCTGTCGCACAGCGTTCTGGACGGCACCGCACCCAGCGGCCAGCAGCGCCAGTTTGTCATTCACGACCCCAAGCGCCGCACCATCACGGCTGCCTGTTTTGCAGACCGCGTGCTGCACCACGCAATCCTCAACCTGGCCGAAGCCCGTTTCGAACAAGCCTTGGTGCCCACCGCCGACGCTTGCCGCAAAGGCCTGGGTGTGCACGCGGCGGTGGCCGCTGTGCAACGCGGCCTGCAGCGCCACCCCTGGGTGGTGCAGGTGGACGTGGATGGGTACTTTCCCAGCATCGACCATGCCGTTTTGCAGGCCTTGCTGGCGCGGCTTTTCAAGGGTGGCGACTTTTTGGCCTTGCTGGCCCGCATCGTGAAGGCGGGCCAAGCGGGCCAAGCGGGTGGCACCGGCAAAGGCCTGCCCATCGGTGCGCTGACCTCGCAGCACTTTGCCAACGCCTACCTGGGCCCTGCCGACCGGCTGCTGCTGGCCCACCCTGACGTGGCCGGCCATGTGCGTTACATGGACGACATGGTGTGGTTTTGCAGCAGCCAAGCGGCAGCGCTGGGCAGTCTGGCTGCACTGCAACAGCACCTGGCCGGCGCGCTGCAGCTGCGGCTGAAGGCCGGCGTGGTGCTGCAGCCGTCAGCCGCTGGCCTGCACTTCTGCGGGTGCATCGTCAAGCCTGGTGTGGTGTGGGCCAGCCCGCGCAAGCGTTCACGCTACCGCGCTGCGCGCCAGCGCCTGCTGCAGGCTGAAGCTGCCGGCACACCGCAAGCGCTGCTGCAGCGTGCGCACAGCGGCAACCTGGCCGCGCTGCTGCCGGCACAAAGCCTGCCCTGGCGCCAGCGCCTGTGGTGGGGCGCAGCGCCCCTAAAATGAGCAGTGGGATGTGCGTCACACCGCAAGGGAAAAAAAGCTGGGCCTCGTGTGCTGCGCGGCGGCTCGTGGAACAACACCGCCGGCAGGGCCCGCTCGGCCTACCGCAACCACGACCACCGGGGCAACACCTGGCAGAACAACGGCTTTCGTCTTGCCCTGAGCTCGTGGGCCTGGCTGTGTGGAACCTGCGGTGCCTGGATGGGCACTGCGTAGGCGGCAGCAAGGCCGCCCACAGCCGCGCCCAGGACCAGACGCTGCGTCCTGCCGCCGTGGGGCGTGTGCCCCGCAGCGGTTTAAGCAAGGGCCCCGGGGCGCTGGTAGGGGCTGGGGTGGATGCCCTGCACCGAAAGCCCCCCGGGTGTTCCCTGGCCGTGGCCTGTGGCTTGTTGCATGTGGCCTGAAGCCGACCGCCACCGCGCCCCTGTGGGCGACTTTCCGCCGCGCTGGGCCAGCGCCTGGGGTGATGACGTGTTTGGCCTGTGGGCCGAGCTTGTGGTGGCTGGTGTGGTGCAGCGCCTGCGCTGGCTGGAGCCCGGCAGTTTCACGATGGGCTCACCGGCTGCGGAACGGCGCAGGATTGAAGACAAGGACGTCCGCCAGTGGGCCGACAAAGGTGAACAGCCGCAGCACGCCGTGACCTTGACCCGTGGCTTTTGGCTGGGCGACACGCCGTGCACCCAGGCGCTGTGGCTGGCGGTGGTGGGGGGTGACAACCCCAGCCACTTTAAGGAAGGCGAAGACGCCGCCCAGCGCCCCGTGGAACAGGTGAGCTGGGACGACGCCTTGCGCTTTTGCGAGAGCCTGCGCCAACGTTTGCCCGAAGCGCTGGCCGCGTTGCCCACCGAAGCCGAGTGGGAATATGCGGCGCGCGCCGGCACCAGCACGGCCTATCCCTGGGGCGACGGTTTTGACGCGCACCGCGCCAACACGGATGAGTCATCAATCGGCGCCACCACGCCCGTGAAGTGCTACCCGGCCAATGCTTGGGGTCTGCACGACATGCACGGCAATGTGTGGGAGTGGTGCGCTGACGCACCGCGCAACTACCGGGATCAAGCGGAGCTTGACCCCTCAGGGGGCACCGAAGGTGACCCTCGTGTGCTGCGCGGCGGCTCGTGGAACGTCGCCGCCGGCAGGGCCCGCTCGGCCTGCCGCACCCACGTCCACCGGGGCAACTCCTGGCGGAACGACGGCTTTCGTCTTGCCCTGAGGTCCCCCAGCACAGCCGGCGGAGCCGGGGGCCGGTAGGCCCGGGGTTTTGGCGGGCCGGATGGCCCGCCCACGGCCGCTGGAAGCGGCTGTAGCCAGCCGGCAGGCTGGCCCGCGCGCCCTGGGGCGCATCGGCAGGCTGCCTAGAATCCCGCCCATGCCTTCCATCAAACAAAACACCACTTACGCCGAAGCCTCCATCCGCGTACTGAAAGGGCTGGAGCCCGTGAAACAGCGGCCGGGCATGTACACCCGCACCGACAACCCGCTGCACATCGTGCAAGAGGTCATCGACAACGCCGCCG
>JANNMQ010000270.1:0-5537 GCA_031398045.1 Rubrivivax sp. | reverse complement strand
GCCTGCCCGGTGCCATGGCCCGGCCGCCCGAAACGATCACCCGGGCCGCCGTGAGTTCCGGTCGGTCGTTGCGCGCAATCTCGCTGCCCCTGTGCGCCGACAGGCCCGAATCGGGCGCTGGGGTGATGGCTTCAATCACGGCCGAGCCGCCCACAGCGGGCGCTGCATCGAAGCCTGTTGTACCCATCGTCAGCACCCGCACCGCCGCAGTGACCGTGTTCAGCGTGGCAGCCTTGATGCCGAGGTGATCGTGTTCGGCCACGACCAGCACATTCAGCAGCGTTTGCAGATCAGATCACCTTCGCTTCGTTCTTGAGTTTCGACACCCAGGTGGCCACGTCGGCCTCCTTGATGCCGGCGCTTCGCCGGGGCGGCTCGCTGACCCGCAAGGTCCTGAAATGTGACTTGAGGTCCACACCCAGATCGGCAGGCGTGAGCACGTCGAGCCTCTTCTTTTTGGCCTTCATGATGGTGGGCAAGGTTACGCAGCGCGGCTCGTTCAGGCGCAGGTCGGTGATCATGACGGCGGGCAGCTTGAACCTGATCGTTTCACTGCCGCCATCGACCAGTTGCTGGCTGAGGTAGATCGTGCCCGGCCCAGGCAAGCGGTTGGCCACCGCCGCCGAAATCACGCTGGCGGTCAGGAAGCCGTGGCGATGCGGCCGCCGAAGCCGGTGGTGGCAGCGAACTTCTCGTTGATGTGCACGGCATTGTTGTCACCCGAGACACCGGCAAACAGCACGATGTCGGCTTCGGTGATGGTTTTGGAGAAGGTCTTGGAGAAGGTGGCCTGCATGCCCAACTTCAGGTCTTCAATGTTGTGGCCGTTCATCTCGTTCACGGCTTCCTTCTTTGGTCAGAATTGCGCGTCGCTCAGGCCCAGCGTGGTGACGGCGCCGTGCAGCACCGCGTCGCGCAGCGCGCCAGCTTCCGGCAGCACATGCAGCGCGTAGTGGTGGGCGGTGATGCGCTTGGCGGTAAGGAAGTGGGCGTCTGCGTCGCCCCGTTCCAGCTGGGTGGTCGCCGCATCGGCCAGGCGGGCCATCAACCAGCCGCCGATCACGGTGCCGCACAGCTTGAGGTAAGGCACGGCACTGGCCGCTGCCTCACGTGGCGGCGCCGCGAGCAGCCCTTCGGTCGCTTCAACCAGTGCGCGAAGCGAGCCCGTCAGCGCCGCCGTGATGGCGTTGAGGGCGGTGTCGCCGTGCCCGCCGATGAGGGCGGTGTCGTCGGCCATTGTGGCGATCAAACGTTTCATCGCCGCACCGCCATCGCGCGCCAGCTTGCGGCCGATGAGGTCGTTGGCCTGAATGCCGGTGGTGCCTTCGTAGATCGTCGTGATGCGCGCATCACGCAGGTGCTGCGAGGCGCCGGTTTCTTCGATGAAACCCATGCCGCCATGGACCTGCACGCCGTTGGACGTGATGGCCAGGGCGTTTTCCGTGCACCAGCCCTTGACAACAGGGATTAGCAGGTCGACCAGCGCCTGCGCGCTGTGTCGCATGGCGTGGTCTTCATGGCCTTGGGCTCTGTCCATCAGGCCGGCGGCGTAATAGGCCAGCGCGCGCATGGCTTCGATGCGCGCCTTCATGTCCATCAACATGCGGCGCACGTCGGGGTGGCCGATGATGGTCTTGCTGGGTGCACCCTCACGGCCCAGGGTTCGGCCCTGCACACGGTCGAGCGCAAAGCCGCGCGCCTGCTGGTAGGCGCGTTCAGAGATCGCCACGCCTTCCAGACCGACGTTGAGCCGGGCGTGGTTCATCATCGTGAACATGCAGGCCAGGCCCTGGTTCGGCTCGCCGACCAGCCAGCCGATGGCACCCGCACCTTCGCCGAAGGACATCACCGCCGTGGCGCTGCCGTGGATGCCCATCTTGTGTTCGATGGACGCGCACACCAAGTCGTTGCGTTCGCCCAGGCTGCCGTCGTCGTTGACCAGGAATTTCGGGCACAGGAACAGCGAAATGCCTTTGACGCCCGGCGGCGCATCGGGCAGGCGCGCCAATACCAGGTGCACGATGTTCTCGGCCAGGTCGTGTTCACCCCAGGTGATGAAGATCTTGGTGCCGCTGACGCGGTAGTGGCCACCGTCGGGCACGGCTTTGCTGAGGATGGCCGCCAGGTCCGAGCCAGCCTGCGGCTCGGTGATGTTCATGGTACCGGTCCAGCGGCCTTCGACCATCGCCGGCAGGTAGCGCTGCTTGAGTTCGTCACTGGCGTGGTGGGCGATCGCCTCCACCGCGCCCAGCGTGAGCATCTGGCACAGCGAAAACGCCATGTTGGACGACTTCCACATCTCCAGCACCGCAGTGGACAGCAGCGTGGGCATGCCCTGGCCGCCGAACTCGGTGCGCGCCGGCATGCCGTTCCAGCCGGTGTCGCAGAAGCCTTTGTAGGCCGCCTTGAAGCCGTCGGCAGTGCTCACCACGCCTTGGTCCCAGCGGCAGCCCTGCATGTCACCGGCCTTGTTGATCGGGGCCAGCACGTTGGAAGCGAACTTCGAGGCTTCGTCGAGGATGGCGTCCACCAGGTCGGCAGTGACTTCCTCGTTGCCGGGCTGGGCCAGCACAGCGTCCAAGCCGCCGAGTTCTTTCATCGTGAACAGCATGTCGCGCAAAGGCGGGGCGTAGTGACTCATGGTCGGGTCTTTCTTGAATTCGGGTTGAAGCTCAATGGGTCGATGTGGCAGCCGGCGACTTGTTGCCACCAAACTTGGCCATCAGTTCACCCACCAGCCCACGCCTGAAAGCCAGCACGCAGACGACGAAGATGACGCCCATGATCACCGTCACCCAAGGTCCGACCTTGTCAGCCAGTTCGTTCTCGAGTGCCACGATGGTGAAGGCGCCGACCACCGGGCCGAACAAGGTGCCCAGGCCCCCCAGCAGCGTCATCAGCACCACTTCGCCCGACATGTGCCAGTGCGCGTCGGTCAACGATGCCAGCTGGAACACCAGCGACTTCATGCCGCCCGCCACCCCGGCCAGAAAGGCCGACAGCACAAAGGCCACCAGCTTGTACTGCGCCACGTCGTAGCCCAAAGAAATGGCACGGGGCTCGTTTTCGCGGATCGCCTTCATCACCTGGCCGAAGGGTGAATCGATGGTGCGACGGATCAGCCAGAAGCCGGCGCAGAAAACGGCGAAGACAAAGAAATACATCACCAGGTTGTCGCTCAGGTCGACCAGGCCCAGCAGCTTGCCGCGCGGCACGCCCTGCAGCCCGTCCTCACCGCCCGTAAAGGGCAGTTGCACGGCGAAGAAAAACACCAGTTGCGCCAGCGCCAGCGTGATCATGGTCAGGTAAATGCCGGTGCGCCGGATCGACAGCGCGCCAAACAGCAAGCCCAGCAGCGCCGCCACGCCGCCGCCGGCCAGGATCGCAAGTTCCGGGGTGATGCCGTGAGCCTTGCTCAACCAGGCACAGACGTAGGCCGCACCACCGAAAAAAGCAGCGTGGCCGAAGGACAGCAAGCCAGCAAAACCCAGCAGCAGGTTGAAGGCGCAGGCGAAGAGCGCGAAGCACAGCACCTTCATCAAGAAGGTCGGGTAGAGGACAAAGGGTGCCAGCAGGCCGATGGCGATGAGCAGCGTGTAGCCCAGGGCCTGGCGCGACGAGGGCGCGCTCTTGTGGAGGGTGGTGGTCATGTGAATTCCTTCAAGCCTGCTTGCCGAACAAGCCGGCGGGACGCACGAGCAGCACGATGATCATGATCACGAAGATCACGACGCCGGAGGCTTCCGGGTAGATCACTTTGGTCAGGCCTTCGACGATGCCCAGCCCCAAGCCGGTGACGATGGAGCCCAGGATTGAGCCCATGCCGCCGATCACCACCACCGCGAAGACGACGATGATCAGGTTCGATCCCATCAGCGGGTTCACCTGCACCACCGGTGCGGCCAGCACGCCGGCAAAACCGGCCAGCGCCACGCCGGCGGCGTAGGTGGCGGTCACCATCACCGGCACGTTGATGCCCAGCGCTTGCACCAGTTGCGGCTTTTCGGTGGCGGCGCGCAAGGTGGCGCCCAGCGGGGTGCGCTCGATCACGTACCAGGTGCCGAAGCACACCGTCAGCGCGGCCACCACCACCCAGCCGCGGTACAGCGGCATGAACATGAAGCCCAGGTTGGCGCCACCTTGCAGCGCCTCGGGCACCGGGTAGCTTTCACCCGAGACGCCGAAGAAGTAGCGCATCGAGCCTTCGGCGATCAGCGCCAGGCCGAAGGTCAGCAACAGACCGTACAGATGGTCCAGCTTGTAGAGGTGGCGCAGCATCAGCCGCTCCACCAACACACCGGCCACGGCCACCACGGCCGGCACCGCCAGCAGCGCCACCCAGTAGTTCATGCCGAACTGGGTCAGGCCGATCAGCGCCAGAAAGGCGCCCAGCATGTACAGCGCGCCGTGCGCGAAGTTGATGATGTTGAGCAGGCCGAAGATGACCGCCAGGCCCAGGCTCAGCACGGCATAGAAAGAGCCGTTGATGAGCCCGAGCAGCAACTGCCCGAACAGTTCCTGCGAGGTGATGCCGAAGATGTGCATGGCGCTGTCCCGTGGGTGGATTGCCGGCGCGGCGCCCCGTCATGGGGACGCCACAGCCCGGCGGGATTTACTTCTTGACCAGCGGGCAAGTCGATGCCGCCAGCGGCTGGAAGGCCTCGGCCGCGGGGATCGTGGCGCGCACGTGGTAATAGTCCCAGGGCGTGGTCGACTCGGCCGGCTTCTTCACTTGCAGCAGGTACATGTCGTGCACCATGCGGCCGTCGGCGCGGATGCTGCCGTTCTTGGCGAAGAAGTCGTTCACCGGCGTGGCCTTCATCTTCGCCATCACCTTGGTGGTGTCATCGCCGCCCACGGCCTTGACCGCCTTCAGGTAATGCCAGACCGACGAATACTGCCCCGCCTGCACCATGGTGGGCATGCGCTTGTGCTGTTCGAAAAAGCGCTTCGACCAGGCGCGTGTGTCGTCGTTCAGGTTCCAGTAGAAGCCTTCGGTAAGGTACATCGACTGCGTGACCTTCAGGCCCAGCGAGTGCACGTCGGTGATGAACATCAGCAGGCCGGCCAGCGACTGCTTCGGCGTGATGCCGAACTCGGCCGCCTGCTTGATCGAGTTGATGGTGTCGGCACCCGCATTCGCCAGGCCGATGATCTGCGCGCCTGAGGACTGTGCCTTCAGCAGGAAGGACGAAAAGTCCGAGCCCGGGAACGGATGCCGCACCCCACCCAGCACCTCGCCGCCATTGGCTTTCACCACCGCCATCGCATCTTTTTCCAGCGAATGGCCGAACGCGTAGTCCGCGGTCAGGAAAAACCACTTCTTGCCGCCGCCCTGGGTCACGGCCTTGGCCGTGCCGTTGGCCACGGCATAGGTGTCGTAGGTCCAGTGCACGGTGACGTCGTTGCAGTCTTCGTTGGTCACGCGTGTCGAGGCCGCGCCCGACACCAGGGCAATGCGGTTCTTTTCCTTGGCGATCTTCTGCACCGCCAGCGCCACCGACGTCGTCACCAGTTCGCTGACCACGTCAACGCCG
>JANNMQ010000223.1:0-3254 GCA_031398045.1 Rubrivivax sp. | reverse complement strand
ATTGGCCGAGCCACGGCAGCCTTGCTGCCTGCCCGCGGTGCGCGTGTGTGCGTGTCGGCACGCAGCGCAGAGCCGCTGGACGCCTTTGTCGCCGCCCACAGCGGCAGCATGGCGCTGCCACTGGACGCCACTGACCGCAGCGCGCTGCAGACCGCGGCGCAAACGGTGGTGGCGCGCCAGGGTGGCATCGACCTGGTGATGTACTGCGCCGGCACCTACCAGGCCATGCGGGCTGAAGATTTTGACTTGGACGTGGCCCTGAACCATGTGCAGGTCAACTATGCCGGTGCGCTGGTGCTGCTGGATGTGGTGCTGCCCATCCTGCGGGCGCAGGCGCAGGCGGGCCGGGGTGGCCACCTGAGCCTGGTTTCCAGCGTGGCGGGTTACCGCGGGCTGCCCAAGTCACTGGCCTACGGGCCCACCAAAGCGGCGCTGACGCACCTGGCGGAAGTGCTGTACCTGGACCTGGCACCCCTGAAGCTGGGTGTATCGGTCATCAACCCAGGGTTTGTTTCCACACCGCTGACGGCGCAGAACGATTTCCACATGCCGGCGCTGATCACGCCTGAAGTGGCGGCGCAGGAAATTCTCAAGGGCCTGGCCCGCGGCGACTTTGAGATGCATTTTCCGAAACGTTTCACGCTGTGGCTAAAGGGCCTGCGCCATCTGCCTTATGGCGCCTACTTTGCGGCTGTGCGCAGCGGGGTGGGGGCTTAACCGGCGGGGCTTTACAGGCTGCGCTTTCCCGGCTGCGCTTTGGCGGCTGCAGCTGCTGCGGTCCGTTCGGGCACAGCGTGGGTTGTCGCCACCAAGCTTGTGCGGCATCAAGTCCATGACTTTGGCGGGCGCGCACACTGCCGTGCATGGCGCAACCCCCTGCTACGGTTGCCGACACCGCTACCGACACCGTCTTTTCAGCCCGTCACCTGTGCAAGGTCTACCGCACCGGGGACGTGGATGTGCACGCCTTGCGCGACGTGGATCTGGACGTGCGCCGCGGTGAGTTCGTGGTGCTGCTCGGTGCTTCGGGCAGCGGTAAGTCTACGCTGCTCAACATCCTGGGCGGTTTGGACGTGCCCAGCAGCGGCGACGTGCGTTTTGCCGACCATGCACTCAGCGGCGCCAGTGAAGCCGAACTGACCACCTACCGGCGCGAACACGTGGGCTTCGTGTTCCAGTTCTACAACCTCATCCCGAGCCTGACGGTGCGCGAGAACCTGGCGCTGGTGACCGACATCGCCAACGACCCGATGCCCGTGGACGAGGCCATCGACCTCGTCGGCCTGACACCACGCCGCGACCACTTTCCGTCCCAGCTGTCGGGTGGCGAACAGCAGCGCGTGGCCATCGCGCGCGCCATCGTCAAGCGGCCCGATGTGCTGCTGTGCGACGAGCCCACAGGTGCGCTGGACTACCAGACCGGCAAGCTGGTGCTGGAGGTCATCAACCGCATCAACCGCGAGCTGGGCACGACCGCGGTGGTGATCACGCACAACGCCGCCATCGCCAGCATGGCCGACCGTGTCATCCGCCTCGGTGACGGGCGCGTGCTGAGCGTGGACAGCAACGCCCACAAGCTGACGCCGTCGGAGCTGTCCTGGTGAAGGCGCTCGACCGCAAGCTGCTGCGCGACCTGCGGCTGATGTGGAGCCAGGGGCTGACCATCGCGCTGGTGGTGGCCAGCGGCATCGGCGGCTTCATCACCACGCTGTCGGCGGTGGATTCGCTGGCGCTGGCGCGCGACGACTACTACGCGCAGGCGCGTTTTGCCGACGTCTTCGCCAGCGTGAAGCGAGCACCCAACGCACTGCGCGCCGACCTGCTGGAACTGCCCGGCGTGGCCGACGTGCAGACGACGCTGGAGCAGCTGGTGCGCATCGACATCGAAGGCCTGCCCGACCCCATCATCGGCCAGCTCATCGGCGTCGACGCGCGTCAGGGCCAGCGCATGAACCTGTTCACGGTGACACGCGGCCAGTGGCCGGTGGCCACCGAACCGGCGCCGGGCCAGCTGCCGGTGCTGGTGAACCAGGCCTTTGCGCAAGCGCGCGGCCTGCGCCTGGGCGACAAGCTGGGGGCGCAGATCAACGGCAAGCGACGCCAGCTGTTGATCGTGGGCACGGCGCTGTCGCCCGAGTACGTTTTCGCCGGCCTGATGGGCATGCCCGACACGCGTGGTTTTGGTGTCTTCTGGCTCGACCACGAACTGCTGGCTGCAGCCTGGGACATGCGCGGCGCCTTCAACCGCGTGGCCGTGAAGGTGGCGCCGGGCGCGCAGCAGCAGCGTGTCATCGACGGGGTGACGCGGTTGCTGCAGCCCTACGGTGGGCGCGATGCCCATGGCCGCGAGGACCAGCCTTCACACGCGATGCTCGACAACGAGATCAAGGAGCAGAAGGTGCTGGGCACCGTGCTGCCCACCATCTTCCTGGCCGTCGCAGCCTTCCTGCTCAACGTGGTGGTGTCGCGCCTGGTGGCCACGCAGCGCGAACAGATTGCCGCGCTGAAGGCACTGGGTTATGCCAACACGCAGATCGCCGTGCATTACCTGAAACTGGTGCTGGCCATCGTGCTGCTGGGGCTGGTGCTGGGCGTGCTGCTGGGCAACGCACTGGGGCTGATGTTCACGCGCCTGTATGCCGAGTTTTTCTACTTCCCGCGTTTGCAGCACCACATCGCGCCTTGGCTGCTTTTTGTCAGTGTCGGCATCACGGTGGTGACGGCGGTGGCGGGCACGTTGAACGCCATCCTGGCCACCGTGCGCCTGGCACCGGCCGAAGCGATGCGACCGCCGGCGCCCGGGCGTTACCGGCGCACGCTGGTGGAACGGCTGGGCATCTCCGGCCTGTCGCCAGCGCTGCGCATGATCCTGCGCCAGATGGAGCGCCGCCCCTGGCGCAGTGCGTTGTCCATAGGGGGCGTGGCGGCGTCGGTGGCCATCGTCGTGATGGGCAACTTCTTTCGCGACGCCATCGACCACATCGTTGACGCGCAGTTCAACCTGGCGATGCGCAGCGACGTCATCGTCTGGACCGGTGAGGCCGTGGACAGCGCTGCCAGCCGCGACCTCGCGCGGCTGCCCGGCGTCACCGCGGTGCAGCCCGAACGTGACGTGCGTGTGCGTCTCAGCAACGGCCACCTGCATGAGCGCGGCTCGATCCAGGGCTACCCGGCGCAGCCCGAGTTGCGCCGCATCTTCGACGTCGACGGCCACCAGACGCTGCCCGTCGAAGAAGGCCTGGTGCTCACCGACC
>JANNMQ010000175.1:0-3843 GCA_031398045.1 Rubrivivax sp. | reverse complement strand
GCCCACCGGCCGCTTGCACAACATCGCCCTATCCGCCACACAGAAAGCACATCCATGTCCCACGTCTTTCGGCAGGCCCTGCTGGGCGCCGCCACCCTGGCCTTGATGGCCGCCCAGGCCCCAGCCGCCGCGTTTTCGGTGGCCGGCACCTTCATCAGCGACGATCAAGTGCAACTCGTCCCCTTCAGAACCGCCAGCAGCGGCCTGGTGACGATCGAGACCTTTGGCTACGCCGGCGGCGTGGATGCGGATGGCAACGCGGTGGCCGCCGGTGGCTTTGATCCGGTGGTCGCGCTCTTCGGCAGCGACGGCACGCTGCTGGGCTACGGTGACGATGGCGCCACCCGGGTCGACCCGGTGACGGGCGGCGCCTTCGATGCTGTATTGGCCCTCTCGCTGCCCGCCGGCGACTATGTGGTCGCCCTCAGCCAGTTCGACAACTTCGCCATCGGCCCGACCTTCGCCGCCGGCTTCCTGGAAGCGGGCAGCGGCAACTTCACGGCAGCCTATGGCTGCGCGGCGGGCCGCTTCTGCGACGTCAACGGCGCCAACCGCAACGGCAGCTTCGCCATCAGCATCAGCGGCGCCACCGTGCCCGAGCCCACCACGCTGGCCTTGGTGGGGCTGCTGCTTCCAGCGCTGTGGATGGCGCGCCGCCGCCCTGGCAACCCGTCCGCGTGCCACCCCTTGTGCCACCCCTCCCAGGCCTGATACCGCAGGGTTGGTGTCGGGCGGTATGAATTGCCGCCCACACTGGGCCAGACTGCATGGCGCTGCTGAGACAGCAGCCGGACCGCCAGGGCAGGCAAGACCACGCCCAAGATGCAGCGCCGGACCGCAAGCCGCAGGCGCCATTTGGCGGACCAGCCTGCGGTCGCTGCGGCGTGCGGATGCTTGAAAACGTTGCGTGAAAGCGATACGCGCCTCTGTGCGGACTCCATGGGGCGTCGACGCCAGTGTCTCTTCACAGAAGGCCTTCATGTCGGCGTCCTCCACCTCCAGCAGCCGTTGTGCCATGCACAAGCGGTGCTGAGCCGCAGCGGCCGAATCACCGGCCGCCCGGGCTGCGTGCACGCTGCATTCGTGGGCGAAGAAGTGGTCCGCAGCATCGGCGCCGTTTGCCTTGCAGGCCTTCCGGCAGGCTGACGCGTGGGCCACCGCCTGCGCGCCATGGCCGGCCACCGCGTGGCACAGCGCCAGGTGATAGCCGGCGCGTTGGACGTGCAGCCAGGTGCCGGCGCGCGACCACGCACGGCGCTCAAGCTCGGCCATCTCGATCATCAGTGCGTCGTGTGCGGGAGAACGCAGCCCGGTTCGAAGCGCCAGCGCCATGTTGTGCGCGGTGGTCGCGTAAGCGCGGCGAACGGCCTCGTCGTGATGCGCGGCCGCCGCCGCTTCGGGCGCCAGCGCGCGCTCGCGCGCACGGCCCAGGTGGCCGCGCAAGATGTCTGCCAGCAACACGTCGGCCAGCGTGCCCCAGGCCGTCGCATCGGGCAGCGTAGCGGCGGGCTGATCGTCCAGCGTGGCCCAGCAGATGGCGCGTGATCACTCGGTGCACCACCTGCGGCACCGACGTCACCAGTTTGCGCTGTGCGGCCAGCAGCAGGCGCAGCGGGATGGGCAGAGGCAGAACCCACTGGCGCACCGGCACGTGCGGAATGACGTGGTCCACCAGGTGTGCCGCCGTCTGTGCCATGCGCCGGGCCCCGCATGAGGGGCAAAACCCCCGCCGCTTGCAGCTGAACGCGACCAGCTTGCGTGACCGCAGTCGCCGCAGTGCAGGCGCAGGAAGCCGTGGACCAGGATGCCGCATTCGAGGAAGGCGTCGAACTCGTCTTTGACAAACTGCGGCAGGTCGGCGCCGGCAGCGTCTTCGGCCTGGGCGAAGAAGGTCGCAGGGTGCTGCTGCACCAGGCGCTACAGCGTAGTCTGCTCCGGACGGTGGCGCTGGCAGTGGACCGGGGCACCATCCGGAACCTGCTGGGGCTGCCGGCCAGTGTGTGCCCTTTGCGGCGGGGCCCCCAACGGGGGCCTGTGTGCGGGTCCGACAGGCGGCTTCGGGGCAGCGAGATCTGGACAGCAAGTGTCCGTTCAGGGTCGGTACAGCAGGTTCTGATCCAGTTCCTGAGCCGGCGAGCGCCGGGCCGAGTCGCACTCGAAGCCTGTGCTGCCTGCAGGACCAACTCAGGCGCATTGACGGGCTGCAGACGGAGATCGACCAGCTCGAACACCGAATTGCCGCTTGGCAAAAACAGGATGCCGCCTGCAGCGCCATTGCTGCTGTGCCCGGCATCGGCAAGCTCACCGCGACGGCGCTGGTCGCCACGATGGGTGATGCAGCCACATTCAAGTCAGGACGGGAATTCGCAGCCTTCCTCGGGCTGGTGCCTCGCCAGAGTGGCACTGGAGGGAAGGTTCGCCTGGGATCCATCTCAAAGCGAGGGGATCATCGCGCCCGAAGCGGCGGTTCACGATCTCACCAGCATCGTCGTCGTCGCACGTTCAATGGGTCGAAGCAGGTCCGATGATCTGCATTACTTGACGGCAGCGTGTCGGCCCAGGAAAGGACCTCCACCGGTTGCGGCGACCAGGGCGCGCTGCAACCCAGGCACAGTCGCCCGAACGAGCACTCAGTCGTGTCCGAAAATCCTACAACCCAAACCGCCGGTCAGCCAGTCGCAGACGACACGCCGCGCCGGCCAGACGAAAATCCCCCTGGTCATTCGGATCAGGAAGCTTCGGTTATCCGCTAAGACTCTCGAGCCGAAAGTCGCCGACCGCAAGGAGTTGCGGGCGCAGCAGGAGCGGTGTCGGGATGCAGATCTTCCGATAAGCGCTTTCGGTGCAGACGACCTGTTGCTTGTGCTCTTTCGCCTCGGCCGACTCCCGTCCCACCCCGTTGCCGGGCTTGGGCAGTGCACACAGCAGAAGCCTGGAGGAGCGGGCGCGCGGGTGAATTTACGTGTGAGTTCCGTGTGAATCCAGCGCCAATGAAAGGCGGTATCAGACGGTTTGACGAGACCAGCGCCTATGGTCTTTCATAGGCGCTGGTTGTCTTGGGTGGTGGAACCGGGGGGAATCGAACCCCCGTCCGCAAGCCTTCACTGGACGGTTCTACATGCGTAGCTGACTGATTTGGTTTTAAGCCTTTGGGTCGCGCAGCAGCACGCTACCCATCGGCCGAGTCATTTGGTTTTAGGCCCGCGGTGAATGACACACCGCAGGACGAGCCTATGTGTATGACCTTGCCGTCATTGGCCTTGCGGCCTCAAACACAGCCCATAGACAAGCTGCTGCAAGGCTCACCGGTTTTAAGCGGCGAGGGCGTACGTTTGATCGTTCGCAGTTACTTTGTTTCCAGTGGATTAACGAGCGAACTGGTGCTCGGCATGCCCCGCGCCAACTCCGTACCCACGTCGAAGCCAGGTCGGTCCCATACTCTGGAGTTTAGGGCAGATCCAGCCAATTCAAGAGGTCGTTCGGCGTGGCCAGCACTTCATCGGCACCCCAACTGTGTACCGGCGGTGCTGCGCCCGTGTAGCCCCAGCCGGCCGCCAGGGTGCGCATGCCGGCTGCCTGGCCTGCTGTGATGTCGCGCGGGTCATCACCCACGTAGACACAATACGCGGGTTGACACTGCAGCCGGCGCGCTGCCTCCAGCAGCGGTGCCGGGTGGGGCTTGGTGTGCGGCGTGCTGTCGCCGCAGACCAAAACAGCCGCTGGCGGGTGCAGGGCCAGCGCCTGGCACAGGGGCCATGCAAACCGCAGCGCCTTGTTGGTGACGATGCCCCAAGGCAGCGCACGCACTTCAAGCTGGTCCAACAACAACGGCACCGCTTCAAA
>JANNMQ010000131.1:0-4708 GCA_031398045.1 Rubrivivax sp. | reverse complement strand
GCAGGCCAACATGGATCTGCTCACCCGGTTTTCAACCTCTGCCGAGGTGGGCGCCCAGGCCAACAACAACGCCAGCCAGCTGTTCCAGCAGGCCAACGAGTCAGCCATGAAGCTGATGCAGTCGGGTGCCTTCACCAACATGATGCAAGGCATGCTGAAGAACTACAGCGAGTTTTGGACCGACATCAGCCAAAGCAGCCTGGCCATGTGGAACCAGGGCCAGGCCGCAGTGACCCAGCAGGTGCAGGAAGTGAGCAACGGTGTTGCGGAAGTGGCTGAAACGGCCAGCCGCCGGTCACGCCAGGCAGCCTGATTTCGGGCGCCGCAGACCATGAGGCTCGACGTTTCTCGGCTCGCAGAGTTGCGTCGAGCCTTGATCCTGGACTCGGCGCCTGAATCCGCTTACGACGACATCACCCGTTTGCTGGCCACCACCCTGGCCGTGCCTATCACCATGGTGAACATGCTGGATGCCCATCGCGACTGGTTCAAGTCGTGCACCGGCATTCAGCAAACCGAATCGCCAACCGTTACCTCTTTCTGCGAAGCTTTCTTCAACTCCAACAGTGACTTGATCGTTGTTGAAGACACGCTGCTCGACGCCCGATTCAGCCTGAATCCCAAGGTAACGGGCCGGCCTTACATACGCTTTTATGCAGCAGCGAGATTGGTCGTGCGCGGTCAGACCATCGGTACGTTGTGTGCTTACGATACCCAGCCCAGACGTTTGTCGGCTGAAAGTCTGGAGCACCTGCGGTCGCTGGCCAGCGCTGCAGTCGAATTGATTGCGCAGCGCCGTTGATAAAACGGTGTCCGGTCCATCAGGGAGAAAGTCTTCCTACAAGACTACGCGGCATCGTCCTGTTTCTCGCGACGACTGCCAGGCCTAAGCTGTGATCTCCCCGGCTATGCCGATCTGTCGTTAGTTTTTGTCAAGAAAGCATCCCATGAACGTTTCCAAATTGCTGATGGCTACCGCTTGTTCGCTGGCCGTGGCTGGCGCCGCTGGTGTGGTCTACGCACAAACCAGCACGCCCAACACCACCACGCCCAACCAGACTCAGAATCCAAACTCGAATCTGAACCAGGCTCAAAACGCCGGCCAAACGCAAACCCAAACGCAAACCCAGCCGCAAGCTCAGATTCAAGGGCAGTCGCCAAGCACCACCATGCCCGGCAACAACAACACGACGGGCCAACGTCCGTCTGACACCACCACGCCGTCTACCGGCAACATGGGCTCATCCACCGGCTCAACAAGCGGCTCAACAAGCGGCTCGGCCATGGACTCCAACACGTCCGGCACCCGCAATACCGATGGCAGCCTGCGTGCACCGACGGACCGCGCGATGATGCGTTCTGAACGCGCTGCGCGCGCCGACCGCAATTAAGCGAAGCATCAGCGGCTGCCAGCCGCTGTTGAACATCGCTGTTGAACATCACTGCTGAACACCGCCCATCTGCAACTGAAGCTTTTTTCAGGCGCAGCTGGGCGGTGTTTTAACGTGTGCGCACCGATTCGAGTCTGCCGATGCCAAACACATCTTGCACCGGTTTCGCATCAGGCAACACGTAAACCACCGCTTTGCCGACTGCGAAGATGGGTTGAACGTAGCGCTCGAAAAACGCCACTGGCACATTGATGCAGCCGTAGGAGATACGGTTGTCGCTGATGGTTGGCGTGGCCAGGCGCTGGGCGCGGCGCTCCGCGGCATTGCCCGTTCGCACGCGGTGCATGGAGACCGCCGCGTCGTAGTCGACCCACACCACGTCTTCGCCGTTGGTGTTCACGCCGCGCTCAGCAACAAACCGCCCGGCCGGCGTGGTGCGCTCTGCCGGAAGGATTTGCGCCATGGGGCGTGTACCGATACCAGGCACCGAATCATCACCCAGCGCTGCACCCAACAACACCGCACTTTGGGCCTGCAGGCGCGCTTCAGCGTCGAAAACCAACACGCGGGCTCTCTTTTTGTCAACGATGATGAACGGTGCGCCAGCGTGATCGCCCGCAGCGGCAACCCATTGCACCAGCTGTCGTGCCTGCGCGCTGACGCCGCTGCCCACGTCGATCGTGGCGCTCCGCAAGGGCGCGGCTGCGGGCTTCGTCAACGCGCTTTCAGCAGCGCTGGCTATTGGTAACCCGGCAGACATCAGCGCTGTGAACATGACCGTGGCCAGGGCCTTGGCCGGGGACGACGCGGCCGAGTGGCGACGGTTGGCAGAACCAGCCGGGTGCCGCAGGCCGATGTGCCGTGACCCGCACGGGGCGCCACCCTGGTCGTGGTGCAGGGAAAGGGGAAGGGCAAGGGGAAGGGTAAGAGGAAGAGGAAGAGGAAGGGTATGGAATCTGCGGTTCATGCCAGCCTCAAGGTTTTGCGCTGACGCGCCAGATCACGTTGCCCACGTCGTCGGCCACCAGCAGCGCGCCGCGTGTGTCAACGGCCACACCCACAGGTCGACCCATGGCGTCACCCGATTCGGTGAGAAAGCCGCCCAGCACATCCATCGGCGCACCGGCAGGCTTGCCCCCGACAAAGGGTACGAAAATCACCTTGTAGCCGCTGTGCGGCCGGCGGTTCCACGAACCATGCTGGCCGATGAACATACCGTTGGCAAAAGCCGCTGACACCTTTGAACCCGCAGAGTTGGCCAGCCCCAGTGACGCCGTGTGCGGGCCCAGCGCGTAGTCGGGCACCAACGCCCTGGCCACCAGCGCGGGCTGAGCCTGTTCGACGCGTGTGTCGAGGTGCTGGCCGAAGTAGCTGTAGGGCCAGCCGTAGAAGCCACCGTCCTGCACCGAGCTCAGGTAGTCGGGCACCAGGTCGCTGCCCAGCTCGTCGCGTTCATTCACCACCGTCCACAGCACCTGGCCGGCCGCGTCCCAGGCCATGCCCACGGGGTTGCGCAAGCCGCTGGCGAAAACGCGGTGCGCGCCGCTGTCCACCTTCACTTCCCAGATTGCAGCACGCCCCTCCTCCAGCGCCATGCCGCGCTCGCCGATGTTGCTGTTGGAACCCACGCTGACATACAACTTGCTGCCGTCGGTGCTGGCGAGCAGATTTTTCGTCCAGTGGTGGTTGACAGGGCCGCCCGGCAGGTCAAGCAGCTTGGTGCCAGGCGCGGTGATCACGGTGTCACCGCTGCGGTACGGAAAACTCAGCACGGCATCGGCATTGGCCACGAACAGGCGTTCGCCCACCAGGGCCATGCCAAAAGGCGAATGCAAGCCGCTGAGCAAAACCGTGCGGATTTCGGCGATGCCGTCGCCATCCGCATCGCGCAGCAAGCTGATGCGGTTGGCGCTGGGTGTGCCGGCACCAGCCCGCTTCATCACCAGCGACATCACGTAGTCCCGGATGCCCTTGCTGCTTTCCGGTTTTGCGGGTGCATTGCTTTCGGCTACCAGCACATCGCCGTTAGGCAACACCAGCAGCCAGCGTGGATGGTCCAGCCCGCGCGCAAAAGCCACCACCTGCGTCCCGGCCGCCGCCTGTGGCGCGGCGCCTTGCGGCCAGCCGGTGGCCGGCGCAATGTTTACCGTGGGCAGCAGTGTTTTGTTAGGCGCCGGCAACTCAGGGCGGGGGCCGGTGCCTTGTGCCACTGACAATTTGGCGGTTTCGCCGCATCCCACCAGCAGCGCGCTCGCCAGCGCGCAGGCCATCAGTGACGACAGTGACGGCGGTGACGCCAGTGACGTCAGCGTCCCCAGGCTGCGGCCAGCCATCACAGGCCAGCCCCTGGCAGCGTTGCAACGCAAAACGCCAAGGGCCACAGCCCCTGAAGGTGAAGAAGTCCGGTCTTAACCCTGCTGCCCATACTGAAGATCCTTAACGGTGTTGACGAAACGACCAGCACGTTGCTGCGCGCGCGTATGGTCCGGCCTGCCCGCAAAGCCGTCTGTGCGCTGCATGACGCAGTGAAGGCAGTTCGCCCAACTGGCAGGGGGCCGTTTGCCGCCCCGGCCCGTTTGCGGCGCTCTCCTACACCGGGTAGGTCCGCTATCGCACCGACCCCATGACCACCTGCACTCAGGATGCAATTTGCCCCACTTGGCCCAAATCCATGCACGTCAACCCCAGCATCACGCGTCCCTCTTTGGCCCTTTTTGGCATCGAGCCTTGGCGCGCAGCTTACGAATTTGCATCGCACCAGCTGACGCCGGTCGAAACGCCGACGGCCGCCGGCGATGGTCACCCCGTGGTGATCTTTCCCGGCATGGCCACCGACGGCACAGCCGTGGCACCACTGCGCCGTTATTGCCAATCGCTGGGCTACGAAGCGCTGGACTGGGGACGCGGCTTCAACCGCGGGCCCCAAGGCCACATCGACGCCTGGCTGGCCGACTTAAAAGGCCATATGGATGAGCTGCTGTGCGGCTTCAAACAAAGCGCCACCCTCATCGGTTGGAGCCTGGGCGGCATCTACGCACGCGAACTGTCGAAGACCATGGGCCCGCGTGTGCGTCAGGTGATCACCATCGGCACCCCATTTAACGCCAGCGCTGACCACACCAACGTGGGCTGGATTTTTCGTTTGCTCAGCGGCAGTGCGCCACCGTTCACGGCCGCGCTGAGTGCCCGTCTGCGCATGGCGCCTGCGGTGCCCACGACGTCGATCTACAGCCGGTCCGACGGCGTGGTGGCCTGGCAGACCTGCCGCCATGATGCAGAGTCGCACCGTGTGCAAGACCTGGAAGTAAAGGGCAGCC
>JANNMQ010000118.1:0-7969 GCA_031398045.1 Rubrivivax sp. | reverse complement strand
TTCTGGCTCACCCCAGGCCACGCCAGCGAAAACAACACCTGGTACGCCGGCACCTCACCACAAGGCCTGTTCCGGTCTGAGGACGGGGGTGTCAGTTGGGTGCCCCTGCCCGCCGTCAACAACGACCCCCAGCTCCGTGAGTGGATGGGTACGGTGCAAGACGGCACACCCGACGGGCCGAAGCTGCACTCCATCATCGTGGACCCCCGTGACCCGCAGCACCTGTTGTTTGCCATGTCGGGCGGCGGCGTGCATGAATCACACGACGCCGGCCGCACCTGGCACACGCTGATCAAGGGCCTGCAGGTGGTGGATGGTTTTGATCCCACCACGGTGACTTTTCACGACCCCCACTGTGTGAGGCTGTGTCCCAGCAACCCCGACCGCCTGTACCAGCAAAACCATTGCGGCATCTACAGGCTGGACAGAACGGCGGGCACGTCGCAAGACGGTGCAGCAGGCAGCGGCGACACCTGGCAGCGCATCGGCAGCAAGATGCCCAAACGGGTGGGCGACATCGGCTTCCCGATGGTGGTGCACCCGCGTGACGCTGACACCGCCTGGGTGTTCCCGATGGACGGCGCCACCGTGTGGCCGCGCACCAGCCCGGGTGGTTGCCCGGCGGCCTACGTCACGCGCAACGGGGGGCGCACCTGGCAGCGGCAAGATGAGGGCCTGCCCCAGGCCCAGGCCTGGTGGACCTGCAAGCGCCAGGCGATGACAGTGGACGCCCAAGCGGTGCCGGCGCTGTACCTGGGTACCACCAGCGGTGAACTCTGGATAGGACGCGACGAAGGTGCGCGCTGGTCCAACATCGCGCGCCACCTGCCAGAAATTTACGCGGTTGAAGTGGCTGAGGTGACATGACGTTGGGTTGCGCACGAGGGGTCGAACCATGCAGGTGCTGATCCCCGGCGCCCTGCGCTCTTACACCAAAGGGGCGAGGGTTGAAGCCGAGGGCCACACGCTGCAAGCGCTGTTTGCCGACCTGGACCGACGCTACCCTGGGCTGCGCTTTCGTGTCGTGGACGAACAGAACCAGCTACGGCCGAACATGCGCATCTTTGTCAGTGGCCTGGGCGTGCGCGATCTGCAGCACCCTTTGCAGGCCGACGACGACGTGGCGCTGGTGCTGGCGCTGAGTGGCGGTTAAGGCAGCGGTTAATGCAGCGGTTAAGGCAGCGGTTGGCCCTCAATTCTGACCAACAGGCCCACGCAGGTGCCGGTACACCGTGGTGCGTGAAATGGCCAGGTTGCGCGACGTTTGGCTGACCGAACGCCCGGTGCGTTCGTACTCGGCCAGCACCAGTTCGGCTGCACTGCGCTGCAGCACCGAGCTTGCTGCCCGTGGCGGCTGCTCTGGCAGCACCGCAGGCAGCGCGCCGGCCAGGTCTTCGGCTGACAAGGGCTGCCCTTTTGCGGCTGCCGGCTGCGCCAGCAGCGCGCGGGTCAGCACTGAACGCAGTTCGCGAAACTTGCACGGCCAGTGATGCCGCTGCAGTTGCACAAGGGCGGCATCGGTCAGCGTGGCCAAGCGGTCCACCCCTTGCAGCGTGAAACGTGCGGCTTGCGCAAAGTCGCGCCGGCTGCGCAGCGGCGGCAAGCTCACACGCACCGTGTTCAGCCGGTACATCAGGTCTTCGCGGAACGTCTTGGCCCGCACCTCATGGTCCAGGTCGGCATGGGTGGCGGCCAGCAGTTGCACGTCCACCTGGCGCGTGGCCTGCCCGCCCACCGGGCGCACCGTTTGGTCATCCAAGAAACGAAGCAATGCGGCTTGCAGCTGCAGCGGGAATTCGCGCACCTCGTCCAGCAGCAATGTGCCGCCGTCGGCAGCGACGATGAGGCCGGGGCTGCCCTCGCGGCGCGACCCGGTGAAAGCGCCGCGCACATAACCAAACAGCTCGGCCTCAAACAAGTCGGCCGGCAGCGCTGCGCAGTTGACCGCCACAAATTCACCCTTGCGACCGCTGGCGCGGTGTGCGTGGCGGGCCAGCAGTTCTTTGCCGGTGCCGGTTTCGCCGTGCAGCAAGATGGGCGCCCGCAACCGCACGGCGGCTTCAACCAGGCGGCAGGCCGTGGCCACCGCCGGGTCGTCAGCCAGGAAGTCTTGTGGGGTGGCCCAGCCCTGTGGGTGCACCGCCCTGTGCGCGGGAACCCCCGTGGGTGCAACACTTTGGGAAAGCCGCGGCACGGCGGCTTGGGCGAGCTGGTGACTTTGTTTGGCGACCGGCTGGCCGGGCCTGCAGACCAGGGCCTGTGACAGCAAGGCCGCCGGCCTGCCGACCATGCGTGCCACCACCGAGCTGCCCCAGGCATCGCGCAGGCGCACGTCAACGCCCAGCACCAGCCGTGCCAGCACCTCTTCCAGTGGTTCCAGGAACAGCTCTTCAAACCGCTTGCCACGCTGGGCGTCCAGGCCGCTGAAAAGGCTGCGTCCCGGGGTGTTGATGGCCGCCAGCCGGCCTTCTTCGTCAAAAGCCAGCAAGGCTGCGCTCAACGTGCCCAGGTACTCGGCGCGTGGGTGCACCGCCAGCACCAGTTGGTTGCGCATTTGGTGCGCCAGCAGGCCGTTTTCAATGTGCGTGGCAGCCATCTGCACCAGCGCCTGCGTGTGGCGCTGGCGCGATTCGTAGTACGACGACGCGTCCAGCACACCCACCACCTGTCCCTGTGCGTCGCGCACGGGCGCCGCGGTGCAAGACACATCGCCGAGCTGCAAAAAGTAATGTTCGAGGCCGGTCACGGCCACGGCGCTGCCGGTGGCCAATGCGGTGCCCAGCCCGTTGGTGCCGGCCACCGTTTCGCGCCAGCAGCTGCCAGGCAGGATGCCGGCGTCAGTGCCGCTCATGCTGAAGCGGTTGTCGGCGTAGAGGTCCAGGATCACCCCATCGCAGTCGGCGAAGGCGAGCAGAAAGTTTGAACCGGCGATCTGCCGCGACAGCGTTTCCAGTTCGGCCTGCGCCAGCCGCCGCACAAACGCCGAGCGGTCGCGCCGACGTTCCAGGTCGGCCTGTTCCACCACGGGCACCGCCACAGCGCCTGCGGGCTGAAGGCCGGCGTCCAGGCAGCGCGCCCAACTGTCCAGGATCACGCCCGGGGGCAGGCCCTCAGGCGGCAGTGCCACCCCACGGGCCTTGATGGCGCGCGCGTGGGCGTAGGCACGTTGGTCGTCCACGGTCACAGCCCGTCTCCTCGTGCCGGTTGTGGCCGGCTGTTTTATTGTGAAACCCAGTGCGGGTTGTAACTTGAACGCTAGCAGTGCGAACCCACTGCAGCAACTGCACAGTTTCTGTACAGGTGTGGTGCCGATTGTGCGGAGTCTGCACGGGTGCCGTTGTTGACCTTCTGGAGTGTCCCCAGGCGCGGTCAGCAGGCCATGCGGGTGTTCCCCACGTGGAACGCCGATTGCAGACAGCCCCAGAACCACCCATGACCTGGGCGGTTCTGTCTCAAACAAACCAATCAACCAAACCCAGGAGATGAACCCATGACCCGTCTGTTGACCCCCACCGCCATGGCTGCGGCCGCTGTGGCTTTGTCGCTGTCGCTGCCCGCTGCAGCGCAGCCCAATCTTGAAAAGCTCAAGCAGATGAAGGTGGCCACGACCGACTTGAACATCCCGGTGGTGCCGCAGACCGGCCGCAATGCCGATGCCATCAAAGCCAACCTGAAACGCATCAAGATGCCGGCCGGCTTCAGCATCGAGCTCTATGCGGTGGTGCCCGACGCACGCCATATGGCGGTGGCGCCCAGCACCAACATGCTGTTTGTGGGCACGCGCAAGACTTCCGTGTGGGCCGTCACCGACCGCAACAGCGACGGTGTGGCCGACGAGGTGAAGAGCTTCGCGCCGAGTCTGAAGTTCACCAACCCGAACGGGGTCTGCTGGACGAAGGACGGCTTTCTGATCGTGGCCGAACACAACCGGGTGCTGAACTTCCCCGCCGCCGAGTTTTTCTATGAAGGCCCCGACGTGGCGGTGATCGAGGTGGTGCCGCAAGGCGGGCTGATCCCGGTTGACGAAGAGTCGTACAACCACGGCGCGCGCACCTGCCGCGTCAGCGATGACGGCATGTTGCACGTCACCCTGGGCCAGCCCTACAACGTGCAGCCCAAGGAAAAGGTGGCGCTGTACGAACAGCTGGGCATCGGCGGCATGATCAAGTTCAACGCCTTCGACGGCTCCAAGCGCGAGGTGGTGGCGCGCGGCGTGCGCAATTCGGTGGGCATGGACATCAACCCCAAGGACAAGAGCGTCTGGTTCACCGACAACCAGACCGACGGCATGGGCGACGAAACGCCGCCCGGCGAATTGAACCGCGTGTCGCGCATGGGCGAGCACTTTGGCTACCCCTACATCCACGGCAATAACGTGCAGATTGCGGGCACCGCAGCCGCAGCCGACCTGAAGGACATGAAGCCACCCGCCAATTGGACCAAGCCGCAAGTGGAATTTCCGGCCCACCAGGCGCAGCTGGGCATGACCTTTTATGGCGGCAAGATGTTCCCCGAGAAGTACCGCAGTGGCGTTTTTGTGGCTGCGCATGGCTCATGGAACCGCACCAAGGCCACCGGAGCCTTGATCAACTTCGTGCCCATCAAGGCCGACGGCACGGCCGGCGCCAGCGAAGTGTTTGCCGAAGGTTGGCTGGACGAAAACGGCATCTACCGCGGCCGTCCGGTGGACGTGGCAGTGATGAAAGACGGCTCGATGTTGATCAGCGACGACTTTGCGGGCGCCATCTACCGCGTGACGTACAACCCCTGATGGGGCTTGCCGGCCGGGAGCTACGTGCGCCCGGCCATACTTGAGCCCTGCGAAGGCTCTTCACCATGGGCCCGCACAGCACCGCGCGTGCCGTGCGGGCTCTTTAACTGCCGCCCGAGATTTCCATGAAACAGGCCTTGCTGGCCGCTGCCCTGTGCGGCGCGCTGACCACTTCCACCACTGTTCAAGCCAACGACGTGGCTGCAGGCCGCCAGAAGGCACAGGCCTGCGCCGTCTGCCACGGCCAGCTGGGCCAGTCCAACACGCCCGACGCGCCCCACCTGGCTGGCCAGCCGGCCCTGTACACCGCGGCGCAGCTGCGCGCCTACCGCAGCGGCGCCAGGAAACACGAGGTGATGGCCGTGATGGCCAAACCCTTGACCGATGACGACATTGCACAGCTGGCTGCCTGGTTCGCCAGCTTGCGTGTGAGTGTGCAAGCCCCTGATTGACCGCCCGCCGAGATTCGACGGCTTACCTCACCGAATGCCTCTGCGCATCACCCGCACCATGCCAAAACCCTCACTTCATCGCCTGACCGTGGCCAGCCTGCTGGCGCTGGGCGCTGCGGCCCATGCACAAGAAATCGTGGTCATCACCGCCAGCGGCGCCGAGCGCCAGCTGCTCGACACGCCGTATGCCGTGGGCGTGGTGTCGGCTGAAGCATTGCGCAACGCTGGCGCGCAGATCAACCTGTCCGAAGCCTTGGTGCGTGTGCCTGGCATCAACGCCAGCAACCGCAACAACTACGCCCAAGACCTGCAGATCAATTCACGCGGTTTTGGCGCTCGCGCCAGTTTTGGCGTGCGGGGTATGCGGCTGTACAGCGACGGCATACCGGCCAGCGGCCCCGACGGCCAGGGCCAGGTGTCGCACTTCGACCTTGCCAGCGCGGCCCGCGTGGAGGTGCTGCGCGGCCCGTTCACGGCGCTGTATGGCAGCAGCTCGGGTGGTGTCATCTCGGTGGTTAGCACGGCGCCCACAAAAGGTGAGGTGTCGGTGGTGGCCGACGCCGGCAGCGACGGCCTGGCGCAGTGGCGCATGAGCGTGGCCGCACCGCTGGGCGCGGGCCTGAGCCTGCGCGCCAACGTGTCTTACCTGCAGGTGGAAGGTTTTCGCCCACAAAGCAGCGCCGAACGCACCCTGGGCAATGTGCGTCTGGGCTGGGAAGGCGCCAGCGACCGTGTGGTGCTGGTGCTGAACGCAGTGAACCAGCCGGCACTGGACGCGCTGGGCCTGACGCGTGACCAGTTCAACGCCGACCCCACCCAGACCACCAGTGTGGCCTTGCCGCAAGACGCGCCGGGCCCGGTCACTCGCTTCAACACCCGCAAGAACAGCAGCCAGGACCAGGCCGGCTTGAGCTGGCGCCACCGCTTCGACGGCACCTGGGGCCTGTCGCAAAGCCAGGTGTCGCTGTTCAGTGGGCGGCGTTCAGTGACGCAGTGGCAGGCCATACCTGTCGCGACACAGGCCAGCGCTACCCAGCCCGGTGGCGTGATCGACTTCGACAGAACCTACCAAGGCCTGGACGCGCGGCTGCTGTGGCGCTGGGCTTTGGGCGCCGACCACAACCTGCAACTGGTGGCCGGTGTGGCCACCGAAAGCTCCAGCGAAGACCGCCGCGGTTTCGAGAACTTCACCGGCTCCGGCACCACCCAAGTGTTGGGCGTGACGGGCCGGCTGCGTCGCGACGAAGAAAACCGCGTCAAGAGCCGTGACGCCTATGTGCAGGCCGAAGCCGAATTTTCGCCGCAGTGGGCCGCGACGCTGGGCGTGCGCAGCGGCCGGGTGTCGTACACCTCGGCCGACCGGTACATCGTTGGCACCGCCAACCGCGACGATTCAGGTTCCCTGGCCTACCGCTTCACCAACCCGGTGGCGGCTTTGCAGTGGCGGCCCACTGCGCAGTTCAATGCCTACCTCAGCGCCGGCCGCGGTTTTGAAGCGCCCACGCAGGGTGAACTGGCCTACCGCCCCGACGGCGGCGCCGGTTTCAACACCGATCTGAAGGCGCAGACCAGCCGCCAGGTGGAACTGGGTGCCAAGTGGCGAGGGTCTGGAAGCGCAGAAGGCTGGTCCGTGGACGCCGCGGTGTTTGACGCCCAGACCAGCAATGAAATCGGTGTGGCCAGCAACAGCGGCGGCCGCAGCACGTTCCGCAACGTGGGCAGCACGCAGCGCCGTGGCGCTGAGCTGGCCACCACCGTGCCGCTGGCGCAAACGCTGCGCGCGCAACTCAGCCTGACCTGGCTGGACGCCACCTACACCGACGGCTTTGCCGTCTGTGCCGCTGCGCCCTGCCTGACGCCCACGGTGCCAGTGCCCGCCGGCAACCGCATTGCCGGCACGCTGCAGCGCTTCGCCTATGCCGAACTGGCCTGGCAGCCCTACAAGGCGCTGGAACTGGCGGCCGAGGTGCGCGGCCAGGGCCGCCTGCCGGTGAACGACGTGAACGATGATTTCGCCGCCGGCTTCGGCCTGCTGGCGCTGCGCGCCCGCTTGCAGGTGCCGCTGCCCGACCCCAAGCTGGGCCAGGTGGACCTGCTGCTGCGCGTGGACAACCTGGCCAACCGCAAGGTGGCCGGCAGTGTCATCGTCAATGAAGGCAATCGCCGTTTCTTCGAACCGGCGGCTGGGCGCAGCAACTTGCTGTCGCTGCGCTACACGGCACCGTTCTGAAGCAGCTGGAGCTGAAAAAACTGAAGGGCCGCACCACCGCAAGGTGGGCGGCCCGATTTCAAACAGCGCAGCAGTCGGGTAGGGCCACCCGCTGGACGGTGCAGGTTAAGCAGCCTGCTTCTGCGCCGCGCCCAGTATGTGCACCAGCGCGGTCTCCAGCTTGGCCACGCTGCGGTCCACATGGTGCAGTTTGTCCAGCCCAAAAAGGCCGATGCGGAAGGTCTTGAAGTCGGCGCCTTCGTCACACTGCAGCGGCACGCCGGCAGCACTCTGGATGCCCTCGGCCAGAAAAGCCTTGCCCGTGTTCAAGCCCACGTCGTCGGTGTAGCTGACGACCACACCGGGCGCCTGGAAACCCTCGGCAGCCACGGTGCGGATGCCGTGCCGGGCCATCAGCGCACGCACCTTGCGGCCCAGCTCCCACTGTTCGGCGCGCAGCTTCTCGAAGCCGTAAGCCCGGGTCTCCAGCATCACGTCGCGCGTGATTGTCAGTGCGTCGGTGGGCAGCGTGGTGTG
>JANNMQ010000108.1:0-2493 GCA_031398045.1 Rubrivivax sp. | reverse complement strand
CAGCTGCTTCACCAGACCATGTGGCGCGAACTGGACTACCTGCTGATCGACATGCCGCCCGGCACCGGCGACATCGCGCTCACGCTCAGCCAACGTGTGCCGCTCACTGGCGCCATCATCGTCACCACGCCGCAAGACATTGCGCTGCTGGACGCACGCAAGGGCCTGAAGATGTTCGAAAAGGTGGGCGTGCCCATCCTGGGCATCGTCGAGAACATGGCGGTGTACTGCTGCCCTAACTGCGGCCACACCGAACACATCTTTGGTGCTGATGGCGGCAAGAAGATGTCGGCCGACTTCGGCGTCGACTACCTCGGCGCGCTGCCGCTGACGATGGCCATACGCGAACAAGCCGACAGTGGCCGCCCCACCGTGGTGGCCGACCCCGACAGCGAGGTGGCCGGCCTGTACAAGGCCGTGGCGCGCCAGGTGGCGGTGAAGATTGCACTGAAGGCCAAGGACTTTTCTGCCAAGTTCCCCACCATCAGCGTGTCCAAGGGCACCTGAGCGTCTGGTTCAATGTTCCAGCGCATTCCCCGTTTTCAACTGCAAAGGACCGCTTCATGACCACCCTTCGTTGGAAGACCGCAGGCGCCCTCGTCGCTGCCGCCGTATTGGCCCTGGCCGCCACGGCCGCGCTGGCCCAGCAGCGCATGTTTTTCGGCATCGCCACCGGCGGCACTGGCGGCACCTACTACCCGCTGGGCGGCATGCTGGCGCAGCTGATATCCAACAAGGCCACGGTGGGCACGCAGAAGATCAGTGCCACGGCCGAAGCCGCGGGCGCTTCGGTGGGCAACGTGAAGCTGCTGGGCAACAAGGAGATCGAGTCGGCCTTTGTGGCCGCCGACATCCTGGACGCGGCCTACAACGGCGGTGGCCAGTTTCAGGGCGCTGCGTTGAAAAACGTGCGTGCGCTGGGTGCGCTGTACCCCGAAACGGTGCAGCTCATCACCCGCGCCGACAGCGGCATCAACAGCGTGCGTGACCTGAAGGGCAAAAGCATCAGCTCGGGCGCCCCGGGTTCGGGCCAGTACCAGCTGCTGACCGACCTGTTGAAAGTGCACGGCATGACCCGCGCCGATGTGAAAGAAGACCTGTCGTCCTTTACCCAGGCCGTGGACAAGATCAAGGACGGCAACCTGGGCGCCACGCTGATCACCGCCGGTGTGCCCACCTCGGCCATCACCGACTTCGCGCAGAGCCATGCGCTGAAGGTGATACCGCTGGCCGGCGCGGAGATTGCCGAACTGCAGAAACAACAGCCCTATTACGCCAGCGTGCCCCTACCGGCCAACACCTACAAGGGCCAGACCGCGGCCGTGCCCACGCTGGCCGTGATGGCCGTGTGGGCCACCCACGACGCGTTGCCCGATGCCGTGGCTTATGAAGTGACCAAGGCGCTGTATGAAAACATCACCATCATGGGCCAGGTGCATGTGCAGGGCAAAAACATCAGCCTCACCACCGCCACCGCCGTGGGCACGGCGCCGCTGCACCCAGGTGCGGCGCGCTACTTCCGCGAAAAGGGTGCTTTGAAGTGACGCAGCAGCGGTGGCTGCAGCACCGGCCCGAAGCCCTGCTGTGGTCCGCCACCGTGGCACTGTTTGGCTTGCCTGCTACCGTGCTGGCAGCTCCCGCGCTGCAGACCGCGGCAACGTCCACATCCACATCCACCTGCACCCTGCAACTGCAGGCCCACCGCAGCGGGCAGCCGCTGCTGCGCCTGCCACTGCCTAACCACGAACCGGTGCAGCTGCAACTGGCCTTCACCCATTCGGTGCTGGGCACCCCGGTGCTGGACAGCTACACCTGGCGCAACGGCGCCTGGCACCTGACCGAAGAACAGTTTGAGGGTGAAGGCTACGGCTTGCCGCATGCTGCCGGTGCTGGTGAAAGCCTGCAGCGCCACGGCAGCGGCTGGCGCCTGCTGCTGAACCGCAGCGTGGCGCCGCTGGTGGTGCGGCCCTTGCCGGCGCAACAGATGCAACTGCGGCTGCCCGACTGCCGGCAGTGGCTGCTGGGCGCCATCAGCACCCAGGCCATCGAACTGACCCTGTTGGACTGCCCTGGCACGCCTGCTCCCTGAACCACTGAACCAAGCGCTGCACCTGCACCCTGCACGAGCGGCCTGCGAACCCACCCCATGACCACCCCGCCGCTGAACCTGGGCTCGCCCACACCGCATGACGAGGTGGACCGCCTGATCGAGCAGTTCGACCCCGAGTCCAACTTCCGCCGCACCGCGGGCTGGTCGGCCGGTGTGGTGACCGTCATCGCCGTGGCCCTGTCGGCCTGGCACTGCTACACCGCCGGCTTTGGCCTGCACAACGAAATAGCGCACCGTGCCACCCACCTGTCGGTGGTGCTGGGCCTGTGTTTCCTGGTGTTTCCGCGTCAGCGGCGTCTGCCGGGTGCCTGGGAATGGGTGGTCACGGCGGGCCTGGGCGCGTTTTACCTGCTGCTGGGCGCCAGCCTGCTGCAGGCCACCAG
>JANNMQ010000089.1:0-3769 GCA_031398045.1 Rubrivivax sp. | reverse complement strand
CTCAAGTAAGAGAAGCAACTTCTCATTCGAAGGCTGTCAAGTACATTGGTCCAGTTCGAGGGATCCAAAAGGCTCGATTGCTCGCTTCGTCGGACATGATGCTCAACCCAGGTCTGGTTGGCTTGAGCATCCTTGACGCCTTTACAGGAGGCATTCCCATGGTAACGAGTGATTGTGGCCTGCATTCGCCAGAAATTGCATATTTGGAACAAGGTTACAATGGGTGCATAGCGCCAGACAGTGACAAAGCATATGCTGCCTTATGTCAAAGAATGGTCAGAGATAATGAAACTCTCGCCAAGCTGTCTGCTGGCGCAGCGTTCAGCGCAAAGAAGTATTCGATTTCTGCAATGGCAGAGAATTTTGTTGGCGGTATAGAGGAATGTCTCCGGTTACCGCTCAGGGCGGGATTAAAGCGGTGAGTTTGATTTGTAAAGTGACTTTTCGCACCAGAATGCACAACGTACTTCTTATTTAACTCACGTTGCAGTATTGAGTATGTTTTCCACATATCAAGTGAGTTCTAAACTTGAACTCTTAAATGTTGCAAGCCTGACGAATTTCGTAGGAGTTCTATTTGTCAGCGCCATCATTGCTGCGGTCCATCAGTCGACGGTGAAAGAGCCTGGCATTAAATTCGGTAAGAAAATGGTTGAGCGCTGGAATAGACCTTGAAGCGCACCTGATTCGACATCAAACCGAATTTGCACCAATAGGTTTGCATTCGCGTCGATGGTGAAAGAGCAGGCTAACCTCGCCGCCACCCAAAAACGCTGAGCAGCGAATACCAGATGTACCGGCTGTTACTCACGAAGTAGCGGCGCCACAGGCGGCCCGGTTCCTGCACCAGCCGGAACAACCACTCCAGGCCCGAGCGCTGCATCCACGTGGGCGCTTGCGGCTGTAGCCCTGCGGCCAGCGCAAACGCGTAACCCACGCCGATCGTCACGGCCTTCAGATGCGGGGCATGCACCGACATCCAGAATTCCTGTTTCGGACAGCCCAGGCCCACAAAAACGATGCCGGCGTTGGTGGAGTTGATTCGTTCAATGATGGCCGGGTCCAAGCCGGGTGACGTGGGCAGCAGCGGGGGCGACACCGCACCTGCTATTTGCAGCTGCGGAAACCGCTCTCTGAGCCGAGCCGACATCTGCTTGATCTCTTGCGGCGTGCCGCCAAAGAAGAACACCGCGCGGCCGTCGCGTTCAGCAAGTCTGCACAACGTGAACATCAGGTCGGGCCCACAAACCCGCGTGGCATGCCGGTGGCCCAGGCTGCGCAAACGCCAGACCAGCGGCATGCCGTCGCTGACCACGGCCAAGGCATCTTCCATGACCGCCTTCAGACGCGGATCGTTGACGGCGCGTGTCACCATGTCCACGTTGGCCACGCACACCACGCCACCTGCTGGCTGCGCATGGGAATGGGCGTGGTCATGCAGTGCCTGCGCGGTGGTCTCCAGGCTGCCCGCATCCACACGCACACCGAATATGCGGGCCCTGGATATTGATGCGGATGGCAGGCTCATGGGTGGTGTGATGCTGGGCAAGAGGCTGCCCGTTCATTGACGCCTGTTGCCGGGCGCCAAGCGAAGCGCCTGGCTGCTCAGGCGTTGGTGATGCCGTTTTGCTGCAGCCACAGGGTGGTCACCAGATAGCGCCAGACCGGAAAGCCCCGTTTGATGCTGTGTGGGTCTTTCAGCAACGCCGCGAGCTTGTCAGCGTTCCAGATGTTGCGGCCCGTGAAGTCGGGCGAGCGGGTCAACTGATCCACAAACTGCCGAAATTGCGGCGTGGCCGCCCAGCGGTCGAAGGCGGTACCAAAACCGATCTTGGTGGGTGCGTCCACGATCGAGGCCGGCACCTGGTTGCGAAAGGCCTCGCGGATGATGCGCTTGGTGACCCCTTTCGAAAATTTGTCGTCGTCTGGCAGGCTGAAGGCAAATTCCATCACGCGGTAGTCGATGAAGGGCGATCGGATCTCGATGCCCTGGCTCATCGACGAATAATCTTCATAGTTGAGGATCTGATTGAAGCCGTAGTCGACCAGTTGGCTGCGCAGATGCCGGTCCAGGTTGTTCGGCTTGAAGCTCATGCCCACTTCGGGCAAACGGTTGCTGTGTTCGCGGCGCAATGCCGGACTCAGCACCCGGCAGCCACCTTCGGTCACCCAGCCTCGCCATGCCGACGCAGCCCGCCGGCCCAACACCGCCTTGCCGGTTTGTGCCAGCAGGCTGCCCCATCCCCAGCCCATGCGCCGGCGGATGGCCAGGGCCTCCTTCAGTCCTTGGGCGGGTGAGCCGAGCAATGCGTCCAGCACCCGGTAGCCGCGGATGAAAGTGGTGTAGCCGGCAAAGGCTTCGTCGGCGCCTTGTCCGTTGATGACAACCTTGATGCCGCTTTGGCGAACGGCCTGCATCAGGCACCAGTGTGCGTAGGAAGAGGCGCTGGCCTGGGGCTCCTGCATCGCCGCAACGTAAGCGGGCAGCTGTTCGGCCAGCTGTTCACCCGGGGGTATCAGTTCGACCGAACGCACATGCGGTGCCACCTTCATCAGCTCGCGCACCGGCCCGGTTTCGTCGTAGGCATGCCCGGGATGCACGGCCGTGAACGCGGTGATGGGCTCGGCGCCCAGGCGGCCGGCTTGTGCGTCCTGGTTGACGATGCTGCAGATGACCGAAGAGTCCAGCCCACCACTTTGCAGCAGCGCCACCGGCACATCGCTGCGCAGGCGCAGGCGCACGGCGTCGGTCAGCAGGCTGCGCATGCGTTCTACTCGTTGCGCTGCAGGGGGTGGCGGCACGCCGTGCGGCAACTGCCAGTAACGGTGCATGCGAAGCTGGTGGTCCTGCATCACCAGGTTGTGCCCGGGCTTCAGCTCGTGCACGCCACTGAAGAAGTTTTCACCGTCGTTGGTGCGGTAGCCGTAGGCCAGAAAATCATGCAACTTGCCCAGATTGGCTTCGTGCAGCGGCACCACGGCGCGTAGGCCGGCCACCTCGCTGCTGAACCACAGGCAGCCATCGCGCTGGGTGTAGACGAAGGGCTTGACGCCCAAGCGGTCGCGTGATGCAAACATTCGCTGGTTGCGACGGTCCCAGATGGCAAAGGCCCACATGCCATTGAAGTGTTCCACGCACGCATCACCCCATTGCGCGTAGGCATGCAGAATTACTTCGCTGTCGCTTCTGGATCGCATCACGCAACCCAGCGATGCCAGCTCGGAAATCAGCTCCAGATAGTTGTAGATCTCGCCATTGAAGACCAGCACCAGTTGACCGTCGGCGCTGAACATCGGTTGATGGCCGGCATCGCTGGTATCGATGATGGCCAGCCGACGGTGGCCCAGCGCCACACCAGGCTGCACATAGTCACCATGCCCGTCTGGGCCCCGGTGCGCTATCGCATCGTTCATGGCTCTGATGCGCTGCGTCGTGGCCCCGCCGGCTCCCGCGCGCATCTCGACAATTCCGTTAAGGCCGCACATGTTGACTGGGGCCGCGGCCAGAAAGTTCTGAAGCGTTGAAAGCTAACCCCGTTTTGCAAGGGAGCCGCTCTTCAGAAGCGCAGGGTTGTGCAGAGAACGCAAAGGTGCGTTTGGAAACGCATCGAATGGACAAAGGGGCTCACCAGAGGGATGTTGTATTCGCTACAGATTGTAGGTACCCAGCCCTGCAGGCCAACAGGTTGGCTGCCTGCATTTGCCACAAGTGACGCGTTTGTTGCCGGCAACAACGCTCAGCGGCCACGACACCGCACCCATGATCACC
>JANNMQ010000087.1:0-3510 GCA_031398045.1 Rubrivivax sp. | reverse complement strand
TGCACTCATCGTGGTGCACGACGAGGACGCTGATGGTCGAATGAAAAAGAACGCGCTGGGCCTGCCGCGTGAGGGTTACGCCACCGGCCGGAACGCGACGGAGCTGGAGTTCCCGTTCTTCGAGCCGGCTTTGCGCGACTGGGCGCCCGGCACGCGCGTGGGCGTGCGGGTGCTCTATCCATGAACCGAGCGCCTGCCGAGCGCTGGACGCTGCGTGTCGCCGCAGCCCTGCTGCTGTCGCTGGCCGTCTGCGCAGCGCTGCTGGCGCTGGACCCACGTGCTTTGGACAACGGCGACCCGGTCTGGCTGAAGCCAATCCGCTTTTCGCTGGCCTTCGCGGTGCACCTGCTCTCCATGCTCTGGCTGGCTCGCCTGGGCCGTGGCGTCGGCGAGCCGCTGCACCGGGCCTTTGCCGCTGGCTTGTGGATGCAGATAGCGGCCGCGGTCGTCGAGTGGCTGTGCATCGCGGTGCAGGCGGCTCGTGGCGTGCACAGCCACTTCAACTACGCGACATTCTTCGACCACGCGGTGTTCACGGTGATGGGTTGGGGTACCGCCGTTTTGCTCGCCGGCATGGTCTTGTGCGCCTGGGGCGTTGCACGCTCGCACGCCCATCCTTTGCAGAAGCGGCTGCTGCTGGGCGCCCAGGCGCTGGCTGTGCTGGGCGCACTGGTCGGGGTGCTGATGGTGATGCCCACGGCCGAGCAACGCGTGCTGCTGGACCAAGGCCAGCGTCTGGCCTGGATCGGCAGCACCACGGTCGGTGAGCCGTCGGGCCATGCACTGTCGTTCCTCCGCTGGGACCTCGTCGCGGGTGACTGGCGCGCGGTGCACTTCGTCGGACTGCATGCCCTGCAGGCGCTGCCGCTGCTGGGTTGGTTGAGCCTGCGCGTCGGGCACACCAGCCCGGTCGCGCGCTTCGCGATGCTGGGGGCTTGTGCGTATGCGCTGTTCTTCGTGGCCGTGATCATCTGGACCGTGCTCGGGAACTCCACCGTGGCCTGGACTGCATCAGGATGGTGGTGGCTCGCCGCACCCGGTCTGTTGTTCGCGCTGTCTGTGCTGTGCATGGCAGCGATCGCTGGGCAAAGGGTGCGACGACATGTGGCCTGATGTGGCCTTCCAAGCGGGTTCCGCAGGGGCCTTGACCGCCTGGCTGCTGCTGCTCAGTGGTGACCGCTGGCCGAGAGCCCAAAGCGTCTGGGCGGCCACCTTGGTGCCGCTGCTGCTTGCCGCGGCCTATGCCGCGATCTTTCCCGCGCTGTACGTCGGTGCACCCGGGGGCTACGGTTCCATCGACGAAGTACTGGCGCTGTTGAACGCGGACCGCCGAATCGCTCTGGCGGCCTGGCTCCACTACCTGGCGTTCGACCTGCTCGTGGGCTCGATGATCGTTCGAGAGGCGCGCTCGCTCGGCATAGCGGCGCCATGGCGAGTTGCGCCTCTGACCCTGACCTTCCTGTTCGGCCCGGCGGGGTGGCTGTGGTTCCGCGCGCAGGTCCAACTGCGCCGCAAGCGCGAGCAACTGTCGCAGACGTAGGGCCAGGTGTGCTTCGAAGCAATCCGATTCGGCGGCCCGGCATGAGCCGATGGGACGGCCATGTTGCTGCGGCATCCCGATCTAGCGTGCGAGGGCTGCATCCGTCCGGTCGCTACGACCGCAAAGGGTCGATTGCGAGCCCAGACGAACGATCGCTGACCGGCACCAGCGTCTCTTTTGCTCAGGCTCCCCGAAACGTCCGTGATGTGGCCGGCCACTTTCGCTGCAGAGCGGCTCAGGCCCAGCGCGGGCAGGGCCCCGTAGTACACCAGCCCGGCGGCGAAGTAGGCCAGCGGCACGGTCAGCCCGTTGCCATAACGGCGCACCACAACGGACAGCGCTGCGCCCAAGGTCAGCCAGGGCACCCACTGCGGCCACTGTGCAGCCAGGCCCGGCAGCGTCTGCCCCGCCTTGTCGGGAAACACGATGCTGAACGCTTCACGCACCAGCAGCAGTCCATTGGCCGCCAGAAACCCGGCGGTGACGGGGCTGGGCACATAGCGCACGTTGTACGCCAGCTTGAAGTGACCCATGAGATAGGCGCACAGGCCAGCCAGCATGGTCGACAGACCCACCAGCACCACCACGCTGGCAAAGGCTGTTTCGCCTGCCAACTGGGCACCAGCCACCAGTGGCCCGGCGGCCGAAGCCACCATCACGGTGGTCACGTCTTGCGGCTGCACGATCACCGAACGGCAAGAGGCCGACCACAGCGCCACGCAGACCATGACCGTAGAGCCCACCAGCACATGGCCAATGCCTTGGCTCAAGAAAGGCGAAAGCGGCCCGGAAAACACGAGGGCCGCCTTTGAAACCACAAAGACGACCGTCCTGGTGCCGATGATGAGGCCGGCCAGCGCGGTCTTGACGCCTGCTAGCAACTGCGCGCTGTCCAGCCGAAAGCCAGTTTCACGAGGGTCGGTTGTTTGAACCCCACGCAACGGTGCTGGGGGCAGCTCTGGCGGGCTGTTTGCTGGCTGTTCTGCCGGCCGTTCTTGGGGCCTTGCTTGCGGCTGAGCTGCCGATCACCCGCTGGTGATCTTCCCCTGCGACCACCTTGCGCCGGTGCAAAGGGTGCTTCGGCGCGCGACTATAGCCGCCAGTATGCAAGGCACCGTCTCGGCCTGAGGGTAGTTGCGCTTGCCGGCAGCCGACAGGTGCCATCCAATGGTCCTGCAAAGGCCAACGCACCCGGCCCCCTGGCCCGAGCAACACATCGAGGAGACATCGGATGAACTTTCGCGTGACCCTGGCCGTCGGCAGCCTGTGGGCCTTGGCCGCCACGGCTGCCCCACTGCCCAAGCTGCAGATCCAGGTGCTGTCCAGCCCGCCACAGTACGTCAGCGGCGGCGACGCCCGCATTGCCGTCGCCGTTCCCGCCAGCCTGCACAGCCGGGTGTTGTTCCTGCTGAACGGCATTGCCATCACGCCGGCCATGGTGGCCAGCGGCGACCGGCTCGAAGGCATCGTCAGCGGGCTGCGGGTGGGTGCCAACACGCTGCTGGCGCGCTACGTCACCGCCCAGGGCGCCAGCGTGAGTGCCGCCATCCAGCTGACCAACCACCCCATCACCGGCCCGGTGTTTTCAGGTCCGCAGCTCAAGCCCTTCGAATGCCGCACCGTGCAGTCGGGGCTGGGTGCGCCGCTAGACACACAGTGCAGCGTGGCCACGCTCTACAACTACTTCTACCGCAACACATCGGGCGCGCTGGCTGTGCTGGCCAACCCGGCCGGGCCGCGCCCGGGCGACGTGGCACGCACCACCACCAGCGACGGCCGCAACGTGCCTTTCATCGTGCGTGTCGAGTCGGGCACCATCAACCGTTCGATCTACCGCATCGCGGTGCTCGACGACCCGCAGGCGGCCGGGGTCTGGAACCCGGCCGGCTGGAACCGCAAGTTGATCTTCACCATCGGCGAGTCCACGGGCGCGCAATACCACCAGGGCGTCAACCAGGTCACCGACGTGC
>JANNMQ010000067.1:0-7857 GCA_031398045.1 Rubrivivax sp. | reverse complement strand
CATGTTGGCCAAAGAAGCTGCAGCCCACATCGAGCCTCAGGGCTACCTGGTCAGCGAAAAGCTGGATGGCGTGCGCGCCTTGTGGGATGGGCGGCGCCTGTGGTTTCGCAGCGGCCTGCCCATCGCCGCGCCGGCAGCCTTCTTGTCGCAACTGCCCGCCACCCATCTGGACGGTGAACTGTGGCTGGGCCGGGCATGTTTCGAATCGCTGGTGGGCACCGTGCGCCGCACAACACCTGACGGGCAGGCCTGGGCAGGGGTGCGCTACATGGCCTTTGACATGCCACTCGAGCCTGGCCCGTTTGCGCATCGCGCCGCGCTACTGGCGGCTTGGGGCCTGCGGCACAGGAGTCCCGCCTGGGGCGTGGTGCCGCAGCGCCGCGTGGCCACGGCGGCGTCACTGACGGCGTGGCTGAACCAGGTTGTGGCCGCGCAGGGCGAAGGCCTGATGCTGCACCACGCCGATGCCACCTGGCACCCTGGGCGCAGCGATACGCTGCTGAAGTTGAAACCGCAGGCCGATGCCGAAGCACAGGTGCTGGGGCATGTGGCCGGGCAGGGCCGCCATGCCGGCCGGGTGGGCGCCTTGCGCGTGCGCTCACCGGACGGGGTGGAATTCAAGCTTGGCACCGGCCTGACGGACGCTCAGCGCGACCTGCCGCCGCCCGTGGGGAGCTGGGTGACCTACACCTACCGCGGCCTGACCGACGCCGGCCTACCCCGCTTTGCGGCGTTCTTGCGTGTGCGCGCTGCGGTGTAGGTTTGCAGCCGCTGGCCGCGCAACGCGGGTGGGGGTCGTTACGATGGTGGTTCCTTCTCGTGACCCGCCACCATGTTCAAGCTGATACGCCAGTTCCGACTGCGCCTGCCCTCACTGACCATTGCATGCGCCCTGGCCCTGAGCGCGGCGGTCACCACCGTCGCCGCGCAGGCCCCTTCACGCCCACGCATCGAAAGGGCTGCCGACCTGCCGCGCTTCACCTACAAGCTGCAGGGCGCGCTGCAGGATGTGGTGCGCGACGGTGATCGTTTTGCGCCGCTGGCCCGTGAACTTCGCCGTGACATGGACGGCCTGCTGGCCGGCTACGACATCCCCGACGCGGCCACCCGGCGCGGCTTGCTGACCCAACTGGCGCTGCTGGACTTTCTGGAGGGCCGCTACGACGCCGCGCTGGCCGGTGCCGAAGCCGTGCGCGCGCTGCAAGACAAGCCGGCCGACAAGCTGCTGTCGGGCCTGCGCTTGCGTGCCATGGCCTCCGCTGCCAAAGCGCACCCGCCGGGCACAGACGCCTACCGCCAGGCAGTGGCGGCCTTCATCGCGCAGGAACTCAAACCGCTGCCGTTTGCTGTGGTGGCCAACGATGTGCGTGAACTCAAGGCCTCGGCCGAGTTGGCGGGCGAGGCGCTGGCCCTGGGCCGTGTGCGCGAGGTGCTGCAACCGATGGTGGACAGCCGGGGCGAATTGAGCTCCGACTTCGCGCCGGCCTTGTTGGGCGCGCGATTCAGCCTGCTCGCCACGCTGCCTCTGAAGCAGACCTTCATCGACAGCTTTGGCAGTTACCTGGATGCCAACCGCGTGGCCAAAGTCGACATCTGGCCAGCGCGCGACTTTGTGTTGACTGGCCAGGAACGTGCCCGGCCGGTGGCCATCGCCATCTGGGACAGTGGGGTAGACACGGCGCTCTTCCCGCGCCAGTTGTTGAAGGTCCAAGGGCAACCTGCTTTCAAGGCCTACGACAAATACGGCCGGGTTTCAACCAGCGCCTTGTTGCCGGTGCCCGCCGAGATGCAGTCGCAGCTGGCGCGCATGGGCGACCGCATCAAGGGCTTTTCTGACTTGCAGTCCAACATCGACAGTCCCCAGGCCACCGAAGTGAAACGTTGGCTGTCAGCCCTGGCGCCTGACCAGTACACCGCTGCGGTTGAAGAGCTGGGCCTGGCGGGCAACTACACCCACGGCACCCATGTGGCGGGTATTGCGCTGGCCGGTAACCCCTTTGCGCGGCTGGTGGTGGGCCGTCTGGAGTTCAACCACAAGCTCAAACCCGAGCCCTGCCCCAGCCGCGAAGGCGCCCTGCGCGACGCCCAGGCCGCCCGCGACACGGTGGCGTTTTTCAAGCGCCACCGTGTGCGCGTGGTGAACATGAGCTGGGGTGGCGACGCGGGCGCCATCGAAAACGAACTGGAGCAATGCGGCTTGGGCAAGACGGCTGAAGAACGCAAAGCCATTGCGCGCGAATATTTCGACATCAGCCGCCGCGCCTTGACCGAAGCCTTTGCGGGCGCCCCCGAGATCCTGTTCATCACCGCCGCCGGCAACAGCAACAACGACCCCACTTTCAATGAAGACATACCGGCCGCCATCGTGCTGCCCAACCTGCTGACTGTGGGTGCGGTGGACATTGCGGGCGACGAGGCCGGCTTCACCAGCTACGGCCCCACCGTGAAGGTGCATGCCAACGGCTACCAGGTGGACAGCTTTTTACCCGGCGGCCAGCGTGCGGCCTTGTCAGGCACGTCGATGGCGGCGCCGCAGGTGGCCAACCTGGCGGGCAAGCTGATCGCGCTGCAGCCCCGGCTGAAGCCCGAGGCGGTGATCAAGTTGATGGTCAGCACAGCAGAAGTCAGCGCTGATGGCCGCCGCACCTTGATGCATCCGAAGAAGGCGCGGCAGGCGCTGCTGAATGCGGGCAGTTGAAGAACTGGCTTCCTCCCTCTCCCTCCCAGGGAGAGGGCACACATTCAAGCGCTACAGCACTTCCGACGCGAAGTCCGCCAGCCGTGAACGTTCGCCGCGTGCCAGCGTCACATGACCGCCGTGCGGCCAGCCTTTGAAGCGGTCCACCGCGTAGGTCAGGCCCGACGAGCCTTCGGTCAGGTAGGGCGTGTCGATCTGCGCCAGGTTGCCCAGGCAGACGATCTTGGTGCCGGGCCCGGCGCGGGTGATCAGCGTTTTCATCTGCTTGGGCGTCAGGTTTTGCGCCTCGTCGATGATCACGTACTTGTTCAAGAACGTGCGCCCGCGCATGAAGTTCAGGCTCTTGATCTTGATCTTGCTGCGCACCAGGTCGTTGGTGGCCGCGCGACCCCACTCACCGGCTGCGCTGTCGGTGCGCGCCAGCACTTCCAGGTTGTCGTCCAGCGCGCCCATCCAAGGGCCCATTTTTTCTTCTTCGTTGCCGGGTAAAAAGCCGATGTCGTCACCCACCGGCACCGTCACGCGGGTGACGATGATTTCGCTGTAGCGGCGGTCGTCCAGCACCTGGCTCAAGCCGGCGGCCAGCGTCATCAAGGTTTTGCCCGTGCCCGCGGTGCCGGTAAGGGTGATGAAGTCGCAGTCGGGGTCGAGCAACAGGTTCAGCGCGAAATTCTGCTCGCGGTTGCGGGCTGTCACACCCCAGGCGGCGTTTTTGCCGTGGCTGTAGTCGCGCAGCGTTTTCAGCACCGCGCTTTTGCCGGTGATCTCTGTCACCCGTGCGTACAGCGAAGGCGCACCGGGCTGTTCAAAGTAGACAAACTGGTTGATCAACAGCGAAGGCACCACCGGCCCGCTGATGCGGTAGAACGTGTTGCCGCCCTGCTGCCAGCTTTCCACCGTCTTGCCGTGGCGTTCCCAGAAATCAGCCGGCAGCGCCAGCACGCCGGTGTACAGCAGGTCGCCGTCTTCCAGCGTCTTGTCGTTGGTGTAGTCCTCGGCCGGCAGGCCCAGTGCGCGTGCCTTGACGCGCATGTTGATGTCCTTGGACACCAGCACCACGTCACGGCCGGGTTGGCTGTCGCGCAAGCTCTGCACCACGCCCAAGATCTGGTTGTCAGCCTTGCCCTGCGGCAGTCCCGCCGGCAGCTTGATCTCCAGCAACTGGGTCTGGAAAAACAACTTGCCGCGTGCTTCGCGGTGGCCAGTCTTGGCCAGCGGTATGCCGGCTGTGGCGTCCAGGCCACCATCTTCGGTGGCAAAACGGGCCAGCGCGTCCAGGTCGCGGCTCACCTGGCGCACGCTGCGCGCCACTTCACTCATACCCTTTTTGTGGCCATCCAGTTCTTCCAGCGTGATCATGGGCAGGAAGACGTCGTGTTCCTCAAAGCGAAACAGGCTGGTCGGGTCGTGCATCAGCACGTTGGTGTCGAGCACAAACAGCTTGGCCGGGCCAGCGTTGCGTGGGGCGCGGGCGCGGCCGGGTCGCGCAGCCTGTGCCGCGGAAATAGTGGGCACCTGTGCACTGACTGCCGGAGAGCCTGGGGGTGGCGAAGGGGAGGTCGGCGCTTTCGCGCGGCCCGCAAGCGGCGCTGGACCCGATGCAAATCGGCCCGCCTGGGCGGGCAGGGCTGCTCCTAGAGCCCGCGCCGTGCCGGTGTCCGCGGCGGGCGACGCGCTGCGTGAGAGCGGCACAACTTCAGCCGTCACTGCCTGCAGCGCTGGGTGCGCGGCAGTCTTGCCAGCGGTGCGGCCCGGCGCTTTTGCAGCGGGCACGTGCGCGGCCATGGCCACAGGCGTGGCGTCGGTGCTGATCGCCAAGCGATCACCCTTTCTGTTCGGTGGTTTGGGCAGGGGCATGGGGTCAGGGCGGAGGCAATCAAAAAAGCCGCACGGCAGGCCGGGCGGCTTCGGGGTGGTTGAACTTTGGGGGTGTCAGCACAAGCGCTGGGTCCAAAAGCGGGCCCCAACAGGGGATCACAAGAAGAGCCCGACGAAGGGCCAAACCAGAAACCGGCAGCTGGGCTGCCTTCAAGCCTTTTTGAGGCCCTTCACGGCCTTCAACACTTCTTCTACATGGCCGGCCACCTTGATGCCACGCCATTCGGCACGCATCACGCCTTGGGCGTCGATCAAGAAGGTGCTGCGCTCGATGCCTTTGACCTTCTTGCCGTACATGATCTTGTTCTTGACCACGCCAAACATGTGGCACAGCTTTTCTTCGGTGTCGGCAACCAGTTCAAACGGCAGATCAAGGTTTTGCTTGAATTTGTCGTGTGACACCATGTTGTCGCGTGAGACACCAAAAACCACGGCGCCGGCCTTCAGGAAGTCGTTGTGCTGGTCGCGAAACTGCATGGCTTCGGTGGTGCAGCCGGGTGTGTTGTCTTTGGGATAAAAGTACAACACAACTGCCTTACCCAAATGCGACTGCGGCGTGAACTTCACGCCGCCGGTGGCCAGGGCTTCAAATTCCGGGAGGGTCTTGTTGATGACGGGCGTCATGGAGTGGGGTCTCGGAGGAGCTGCTTGCCGAAACCGGCATAACTGCGAATTATAAAGTCATCCGTCGACACCCCCCTGCCACGCCAGGTCGGGCCTGCGCCACCGCGCCTGGGGCGCCCCGTTTTAAGCGCCTTGGGCGAGGGGTACCAGCAGGGCCGCCAGCACCTCACGGCCTTCGCTGGCCAGCACATTGAAAGTGCGACAGGCGGCTGCTGTGTCCATGGTTTCTACGCCTATACGGGCATCGAACAGCGCGCGCAGCAAAGCCGGCGACACAAAGCGCAGCTGGGCACCGCTGCCAAAAATGACCACTTCGGGCCGCAGGGCGGCCACGCGATCAAAGTGCGCGGTGTTCAGCGCATCCAGGCTGTGCGCCTGCCAGTCGGCCACCGCGCCACGCAGCGGCACCAAGAGACTGTGGCTGTAGGGTGTTGAACCCACCCAGATGCGGCCGTTTTCCTGCCGGGTGATGAGGTTGACGCCTTCGGTGTTGTCGGGCTGGAATTTCATGCGTGGATAATTCCAGGTTCGCTGAAGTCCGTCCACTTCGGCCCACTTGCCCCTTGTTTTCTATCAACGTCGTCCCCATCCAGCTGGCCCAAAACCCGTGAAGCCCATCGCCAAATCCAACAAGCTTGCCAATGTGGCCTACGACATCCGCGGCCCCGTGCTCGACAAGGCGCGGCAGATGCAGGAAGAAGGCCACAAGATCATCCAGCTGAACATCGGCAATGTGGCGGCCTTTGGCCTGATGCCGCCCGATGAAATCGTGCAGGACATGATCCGCAATCTGCCTGACGCAGCCGGCTACACCGACAGCAAGGGCCTGTTTGCCCCGCGCAAGGCTGTTGTGCACTACACACAAGCCTGCGGCGTGCAGGGCGTGACGGTGGACGATGTGTACCTGGGCAATGGCGCTTCAGAGCTGATCCAGATGGCGATCAGCGCGCTGGTCAATGATGGCGACGAGATTCTCATTCCGGCGCCTGACTTTCCGCTCTACACCGCCGTGGTCGGCCTCTCCGGCGGCAAGCCGGTGCATTACATCTGCGATGAAGCTGCCGGATGGTTGCCCGACATGGCAGACATGGCGGCCAAGATCACACCGCGCACACGCGGCATCATGGTCTGCAACCCCAACAACCCCACCGGCGCGCTGTACCCCGACGCGGTGCTGCTGCAGATCATCGAGCTGGCGCGCCAGCACCAGCTGGTGATCTTCGCCGACGAGATCTACGACAAGACCCTGTACGACGGCCACACCCACACGGCAATGGCCAGCCTGGCTGACGACGTGCTGATCATCAGCTTCAATGGGCTGAGTAAAAACTACCGCAGCTGCGGCTACCGCGCGGGCTGGATGGTGGTGTCGGGCGAAAAACGCCATGCCCGCGACTACATTGAAGGCCTGACCATGTTGGCCAGCCTGCGCCTGTGCAGCAACACGCCGGGGCAGCTGGCCATCCAGACGGCGCTGGGTGGCTACCAGAGCATCAAAGACCTGGTGGCACCCACAGGGCGCCTGTGCAAGCAGCGCGACGTGGCCTACAACCTGCTGAGCCAGATACCGGGTGTCAGTGTGGTCAAACCCAAAGCGGCGCTGTACATGTTTCCGCGCCTGGACCCAAAGGTCTATCCCATCACCGACGATCAGGACTTCGCCTACGAATTGCTGGCCGAACAAAAGGTGTTGATCGTGCAAGGCACGGGCTTCAACTGGATTGCGCCCGACCACTTCAGGTTGGTGTTTTTGCCCAACGTCGACGACCTGGCCGAGGCGGTGGGCCGCATCGAAAAATTCCTGCACGGCTACCGCAAGCGTCACTCAGCATGAACACGAACATGAAAACACGAAGTGTTTCGGCGCAGACCCATAGGGCGCAGCCATGTGATGTCGAAGCCAAGCCCATCCAAGTTGGCCTTTTGGGCATAGGCACGGTGGGCAGCGGTACTTTTAATGTGCTGCGACGCAACCAGGAAGAAATCCGCCGCCGCGCTGGCCGGGGCATAGCAGTCACCATGGTGGCCGACTTGGATGTGGCGCGCGCGCGCCAGGTGGTGGGCGACGGTGTGCAGGTGGTGGCCGATGCGCGTGCCGTCATCAACAACCCCGACATCGACATCGTCATCGAGCTGATCGGCGGCTACGGCATTGCCAAGGCGCTGGTGCTGGAAGCCATCGCTGCCGGCAAACATGTGGTGACAGCCAACAAGGCCTTGCTGGCCGTGCACGGTAGTGAAATCTTTGCCGCCGCACGAGAGCAGGGTGTCATCGTCGCCTTCGAGGCCGCCGTGGCTGGCGGCATCCCCATCATCAAGGCGCTGCGAGAAGGCCTGACGGCAAACCGCATCCAGTGGGTGGCCGGCATCATCAACGGCACCACCAATTTCATCCTCTCTGAAATGCGTGCCAAGGGGCTGGACTTCGGTGTCGTGCTGAAGCAGGCGCAGGCGCTGGGGTATGCCGAAGCCGACCCCACCTTTGACATCGAAGGCGTGGACGCAGCGCACAAGGCCACCATCATGTCGGCCATTGCTTTTGGCGTGCCGGTGCAGTTTGACAGGGCCTACATCGAAGGCATCACCGGTTTGCAGGCGGCCGACATACGCTACGCCGAGCAGATGGGTTACCGCATCAAACTGCTGGGCATCACCAA
>JANNMQ010000048.1:0-6458 GCA_031398045.1 Rubrivivax sp. | reverse complement strand
GCGGCAGCACCTGGCCGCTGGCGGTGCGCTGGCACAGCGCGCCGGGACGGTATTCCTTCACCACCACAACGCGTTGACTGTCCGTGTCAAAAGCGCGGTAGACCGTGGCCGTGTCACCCCACCGCCAGCACCTGCTGGATGCGCAGGTGTTGCAGCCGGTGGCCCACCGCCAGCGCTGGGGTGGCCACCGCGGCCGTTGCAGGTGCAGGTGCAGTCGCAGGTGCAGGTGCCAGTGACAGTGCCGGTGCAGCCTGCGCAGGCCGATGGCTGGCAGGCTGTTCTAACGGCCCGGTTGACGTTTCACCAGCCGGTGCCAGGGCACGCTCGGCTGAACGCGCAATGGCAGACCCGGCTGCAGGGCTTGCTGCCGGGTCTGCGACGGTGTCTGGGCTGCAGGGCATGAACTGTGGGGCCGCGCTGGCTGCGCCGGGCAGTACAGCGGGCACACAAAAAGGGTGCAAAACACACCCACCCACATTGTGCTGCGCGCCGCCGCGCGGCGGCGCTCACCGGTTCAGGGGGCCTTGAAATCGCCTGCCCAGGCCACTGCCAGGCGCTCGGGCGTGACATTTGCACGCCAGGCCGCGTTCACTTGTTCCAACGACAGGCTGGCAATGGCCTCATCGACCACTTGCGAGACCAAAAAACTGCGGCCCAGGTGCAGGTTGCTGGACAGTTGGGCTGCCACGTTGGCGTCCTGGGCCCGGCTCAGGCGGCGGAAGTTCAGCACGCCCTGACGTGCGGCTTCCAGCTCGGCAGCGCTGAAACCCTCGGTCAACGAGCGCTGCAGTTCTTCGCGCCAGGCGGCCTCCACTTTGGCCTGGTTCTGCGGCGCAAAGATGGCGCTTGATGACCAACCGGAATGCAAGTCCACCGAGTTCCAGTCCACCGAAGAGCGAACGTCATAACTCAGGCCATCTTGTTCCCGGATGCGCCGCCACAAGCGGGAGTTCCCGTCGTTGCCAAACAGGTAGTTGGCCAGCGTGAAAGCGGCATAGTCCGGGTGCTGGTCGTTCAGCGGCAAAGGCAGTTGCACCAGCATCGTGGCGTTCTGTTTGTCTGGCGCCTGCAGCACCAGGCGCACGGGTGGCACTGGCACCAGCGGCTGCGGCAGGCGGCGGTAACTGGGCGCCTGGGCGGCCGCGGGTTGCCAACCACCAAAAGCCTGCTGCAGGGTCGCCGTCACAGCCGCGGCGTCCAGGTCGCCGACGGCCGCAAATTCACCCACCCGTGCACTGATGAAGCGCTGGTGCACAGCCTGCACATCGGCCAGTTGCACCGCTTTCAAGTCGGCCACCATGTCATCAAAACTGTCGGTATGGCGGGGGTCGCCCCTGGGGTAGGGGTTGCCATGGCGGGCCAACGCATTGGCCACCAGGGCTTCCGGTTCCTTGCGCTGTTGTTCGATGCCGGCCAAGCCCTGGCGGCGCAGTTCTTCGAGTACGTCAGCGTCGAAGAGGGGCTGGCGCAACAATCGCCCCAGCAGTTCGATGACAGCCGGCAGGTGGGCCCGGGTGGTGCTGATGCTGGTGGTTAACAGTTGTCCGTCGGCGTTGAAGGACACCTCGGCACGCAGGCGGTCAAACTCATCGCTGATCTGTTGCCGGGTCAAGCCTTGCGCGCCCTTGCCCAGCATCGCACCCAGCATGCCGATGGCCGTGCCCTGCCCTTGCAGCGAGGCTTCGTCGCCAAAACGCAGCGTCAGCCGCGCCTGCACCGCGCCGCCGCGGGTGCCCTTGGGCAGCAGCGCCACTTGCAAGCCGTCGTTGGCCTGCCCCGGTGCACCGCTGGCCAGGCGAAAACGCTGCGTGCGCAACTCCAGGTTGGCCGGCGTGGCTTCAAAGGCCTCGGCCACTGCCGCGGTGCTGTCCCCTGCAAAACCCTGCAACTGCGCTGCCACGTCCACCCGCGCAGGCGCGGGCGCACGGGCGGCCTGCGCCACGGGGCGGTAGATGGCGACCGTGCGGTTGTCAGCTAGCAAGGTCTGCTGCGCCACCCTTTGCATGTCGGCCAGACTGGCTTGGCGCACGCGGTTGCGTTCCAGAAAGTACAGCCGCCAGTCGCCCTTGGCGATGGCGCTGGACAGTTCAACGCCCACACGTTCGGGATCGGTGAAACCTTGCTCCCAGGCGTTCAGCCACTGCGTGCGGGCGCGCTCCAGTTCGGCAGCCGTCACGGGCTCAGCGGCCAGCGTATCGAGCACGGCAGTCATTTCCGCGCTGGCGCGGTCCACGTCCTGGCCCGGCGCCAGTGATGCACCCACCAGCAGCGCCCCCGGCTCGGCCAAGGCCAGCGTGGTGCCAAATACGCTGGCCGCCAGGCCCTTTTCAACCACGCGCTTGTGCAGGCGGCCGGCGGGTGCGTCACCCAGCACCTGGGCGAGCAGTGCCGCGGCGGCCATGTCGGGGTGTGCAGCCGGCGGCAGGTGGTAACCCATGTAGAGAATGGGCGTGCCGCCGACACGGCGCACGGTGACGCGGCGCTCGCCGTCTTGCGCCGCTTCCAGCGTGTAGGTGGGTTGCAGCACACGCGCGGGGCGCGAAATAACGCCAAAACTCTGCGTTACCCAGGTCAGCACCTGTTCGGGATTGAAGCGCCCGCTGACGATGAGCGTGGCGTTGTCGGGCTGGTAGTGCAGCTTGTAAAAAGCCTGCAGGCGCGAGATGTCCACATTTTCCACATCGCTGCGCGCACCGATGGGCGGTTTGCCGTAGTTGTGCCAGTCGTACATGGCCGCCATCACACGCCTGAACAGCACACCACCGGGGTTGTTTTCGCCCGACTCCATTTCATTGCGCACCACGGTCATTTCGCTGTCCAGGTCGGTCTTGGCAATCAAGCTGTTGACCATCACGTCGGCCTGCCAGCTCAAATACCAACGCAGGTTGTCGTCGTTGGCGGCAAAACTGGCGAAATAGTTGGTGCGGTCCCACGACGTGGTGCCGTTGGCACGCAGGCCGCGCTTCGTGAACTCGCCAAGGGCATTGCGGGTGGTGGGTGTACCTTTGAAAATCAGGTGCTCCAGCAGGTGGGCCATGCCGGTTTCACCATAGTTTTCGTGCCGGCTGCCCACCCGGTAGGTGACATTGACGGTGGTGGTGGGCTTGCTGTTGTCCGGCACCAGCAGCACCTGCAGGCCGTTGGCCAGGCGGTACTCGGTGATGCCTTCCACCGTGGCTTGTAGGGAAGGCAAGGGCGAGGGCAAGGGCGAGGGCAAGGGCAAAGGCGCAGCGCCGGCCTGCGCAAAAGCTGGGGCTGACAGCGCAACAACCGCGCCGAGGGCCAGGGCTCGCAGCCCAAAGATCAAACGACTGGGAAACATCATGCGCCGCAGTTTAGGGCGGGGGCCCTGGGCCAGGCCCGGCAGGGCTTTGCGGCCGCGGGAACGGTTTAGACCGTGTAGCGCTGCAGCCGCGGCAGATGCAGCACACGCACACCGCCATACTCGATGCGAATCACGCCGGCAGCCTGCAGCGCATTCAACGCCTCGTTCACACGCTGCCGGCTTAGGCCCACCAGGTAACCCAGCTCTTGTTGGGTGATGCGCAGCAATTCACCCACGCCCGGGTACAGCACCGGGTGGAACAGCGCAGCCCGGCTGCGCGCCACCCGCTCGTCGGGGTGCGTCAGGCGGTCGATCTCACGCGCGGCGATGAACTGGCCCAGGCGTTCGTTCAGCTGGTTCATCACAAAGCGGTTGAAGCCGATGCTGCGGTCCAGCAGCCAGGTGAAGGTGGCCGCCGGTATGCCGGCCACCACGCTGTAACGCAGGGCCTGGATGTTGTATCGGTAGACCTCGTTTTTCAGCACCGTGCCTTCACCAAACCAGCCGCCCGAGGGCACGCCCGTGAAGGTGATGGGCATGGCCCCCTTGGCCGATGTGCTGTCGTTGCTCATCTTCAGCAGGCCGTCGATAACGCCGAACCAGTAGGTCACGGGCCGGCCCACGCGGCACAGCAGTTCACCCGGCTGCACCTCCACCACCCGCAGGTCGGCCAGCGCGCGCACGCGTTCATCAGCGGCCAGCGTTTGCAGCCATGGAATGTGGGCCAGGTCGTCGTCCAGCGCCGCCCGCGACCGCGCTGCCGAGACCCGGTTGGCATGCAAAGCTGACGGGAAAGCGTTCGAGACCACAGGAAATCGGTCAGGGAATGACCTGTCAGTGTGAACCCGCAAATTGTCGTCGCAATGACAACATGGCGTCAAAGTGGCGCCCAGAATCCAGCCCAGAACACAAGGAGACAAGCCTGTGCAGACGACGTTCCCGCGTCTCATGCTGGACCACGCCCAACAGCGGCCCGAAGCCGCTGCCTTGCGCGAAAAGGTCTACGGCATCTGGCAGACCACCACCTGGGCTGCGCTGGCGCAAGAAGTGCGCGCCCTGGCCTGCGGCCTGGCCGCCGCCGGCATGAAGCGCAACGACCACGCGGTGGTGGTGGGCGAAAACCGGCCCCGGCTGTACGCCACCATGCTGGCCATCCAGTCGCTGGGGGCCGTGCCGGTGCCGCTGTACCAGGACGCCGCGGTCACCGAATACGTGTTCCCCATCAACAATGCCGAGGTGCGCTTCGCCATCGTTGAAGACCAGGAACAAGTCGACAAGATGCTGGAACTGCGTGGCGACAGTTGCCCGCAGATCAGCCACATCTGGTTTGACAACCCGCGTGGTCTGCGCAGCTACAGTGAAGTTGGCCTGGCGGCCCTGGATGATCTGATCAAGGCCGGAACCGCCTACAACACCAGCCACCCCGGTTTTTTTGATGCCCAGGTTGCGCAGGCCCAGCCGCAGGACGTGGCGGCCATGTTTTTCACCAGTGGCACCACCGGCAACCCCAAAGGGGTGGTGCATACCCACTTCACGCTGCTGGACCGCGCCAACGCGGGCAAAAACTTCGACAAGTTGAACGAACGCGAAGAAGTGCTGGCCTACCTGCCGCCGGCCTGGATCGGCCAGAACATCTTCAGTTATGCGCAGTGGCTGGCCTGCGGTTATGTGGTGAACTGCCCCGAGAGTGCAGCCACGGTGATGATCGACCTGAAGGAAATCGGCCCCACCTATTACTTCGCACCGCCGCGGGTGTTTGAAGGCCTGTTGACCAGCGTGATGATCCGCATGGAAGACGCGTCGCGCCTGAAGCGCTGGCTGTTCAAGCGCAGCATGGATTTGGCCCAGCGCGTGGGCCCCGCCTTGATGGACGGCAAAGCAGTGGGGGCCGTTGACAAGCTGAAGTACCGCCTGGGCAACCTGGCCATTTACGGCCCGCTGCGCAATTCGCTGGGCCTGAACCGTGTGCGGGTGGCCTACACCGCCGGTGAAGCCATCGGCCCCGACCTGTTCACCTTCTACCGCAGCATCGGCATCAACCTGAAACAGCTGTACGGCAGCACAGAAACGGCTGTGTTTGTGTGCCTGCAACCCGACCACGAAGCCAAAGCCGACACCGTGGGCGTGCCCATTGCTGGCGTTGAAATCAAGGTGGCTGAAAACGGCGAGATCATGGTCAAGAGCCCGGGCCTGTTGAAGGAGTACTACAAGAACCCGGCCGCCACCGCCGAGGTGCTGACGGCCGATGGCTGGTACCACACCGGCGACGCGGGCTTCCTGGATGCCGGCGGCCACCTGAAGATCATCGACCGCGCCAAGGATGTGGGCCGGCTGCACGGTGGGCCGTCCGACGGCGCCATGTTTGCGCCCAAGTACGTCGAGAACAAACTCAAGTTTTTCCCTTTTGTGAAAGAGGCCGTGGCCTTTGGCGACCAGCGCGAAAAGGTGTGCGCTTTTGTCAACATCGACTTCGACGCGGTGGGCAACTGGGCCGAGCGCCGCAACCTGCCCTACGCCGGCTACACCGACCTGGCCAGCAAAAAGGAAGTGCTTGAACTCATCAAGGACTGTGTCGAAAAGGTGAACGCCGACCTGGCGCTGGACTCCATGCTGGCCGGCAGCCAGATCAGCCGCTTTTTGGTGCTGCACAAAGAGCTGGACGCCGACGACGGCGAGATGACACGCACCCGCAAGGTCAAGCGTGGCTACATCGGCGACAAGTACCAGGTGCTGGTGGACGCGCTGTACGGCGGCAAGACGCAGCAGTTCATTGAAACCGCGGTGAAGTTTGAAGACGGGCGCAGCGGCAGCGTCAGCGCCACGTTGCCCATTGTCGACGCCAAGACTTACCCTGCGATGAAGAAGGCGGCCTGAGCATGTCGGAACGCAAGATTGGTGACGTCATCCTCGACGTCAAGAACATCAGCCTGCGCTTCGGCGGCGTGAAGGCGCTGACCGACATCAGCTTCGACGTGCGCGAGCACGAGATCCGCGCCATCATCGGCCCCAACGGCGCCGGCAAGAGCAGCATGCTGAACTGCATCAACGGCGTCTACCAGCCGCAGGAAGGCAGCATCAGCCTGCGCGGCCAGAGCTTCAAGCACATGAACAGCCGGCAGGTGGCCGAGATGGG
>JANNMQ010000045.1:0-17250 GCA_031398045.1 Rubrivivax sp. | reverse complement strand
CCTTCGCCCTGGATCGTTTCGAGAAACACCGCGACCACATTCGGCCGCGTCCTGGCGACGTCTTCGATCGCCGCCAGGTCGTTCATCGGCACGCGCACAAAGCCTTCGACCAGCGGCCCGAAGCCGGCTTGCACCTTGGGGTTGGCGGTGGCCGACAGCGTGGCGATGGAGCGGCCGTGGAAGGCGCCTTCATAGACGATGATTTCCGGCCGCTCGATGCCCCGGTCATGGCCGAACTTGCGCGCGATCTTCAGCGCGCCTTCGTTGGCTTCCAGGCCGGTGCTGCAGAAAAAAGCGCCGCTCAGTCCCGACAGTTCACACAGCTTGGCCGCCAGTGTTTCTTGCAGCGGCACTTCGTAGTAGTTGCTGCTGTGGATCATGCGGCCGATCTGCTCTTGCAGCGCCGGCACCAGCTTGGGGTGCGCATGGCCCAGCGTGTTGACCGCGATGCCGCCCAACCCGTCCAGGTACTTTCGGCCCTCGGTGTCCCACAGCCAGCAGCCTTGCCCGTGCGACAGCGCGATGGGCAGGCGCCCATAGGTGTCCAGCACGTGCGGCATGGAGCGCTGGGGCTGGGTGCTCGCAGCGGCGATGGTGGCTTTCATTGCGGGCTCGGGCGCGTTCATACAGGGGCTCCTGGTGCTGCGCGAAAAATCGCGAGGAAAACCGGGTGAAAAAAGAATGCCGGGTGGTGACGGATGGGTCACGAACCGGCCGGCCCACATTCTAAAGCTGCGACCCTGCGGCGCCGAAGCATCACGGGTCAACCTGGCGATCAGGCCCCACAACGGTTTTAGTCAAGTGACTGCCCACGCGGCAGTTCGGGCACGCAACATGCATGCTGCAACGCAACAAATGCTTGGCACAATGCCCATCGCGCAGGCGGTAGCTGCAGGGCCGGTACCAGCGTGCGGTCCCAGACTGGGCGCTCTCACGGCCAGTCCTGGCCTCGGAACACCCCTGTTTTCGCCCGAGCGGGTTCAACCCGTGCCCATGAAGCCAACCAAGCCGCGTCAGTACGTGATCCAGGGCCGCACGCTCAGCGGACAGGTCTTTCGACCCAGCGATTGGGCCGAACGCTTGGCGGGTGCCATGTCGTCTTTTCGCCCGGCTGGCGCAGGGGGCGGCATTGGGGCGTACATCGGCTACTCGCCCTATTGCGTGCCCCATGTGCAAGACGGCGTCAAATGTGTGTTGGTGAATGAGGCACTCAGGGACATCGAGCCCATGGCCTGGGACTTTGTGATGAACTTTGCTCGCGATAACGAGCTGGAAGTGGCGGAGTTCTGCGTCTTGCCCCAAGCCGGGCAGCCCCTGCCCTGACAAGCTGGATCAATGCGGCCCCAGCGCGCGGTCGATGTCCCACAGGATGTCGTCGATGTGCTCGATGCCCACCGACATGCGCACCATGTCGGGCTCGACGCCGGCAGCGCGCTGCTGTTCGGCGTCCAGCTGACGGTGCGTGGTGGAAGCCGGGTGAATGATGAGCGTGCGCGTGTCGCCGATGTTGGCCACATGGCTCATCAACTGCGCGCTTTCGATGAAACGCACGCCCGCTGCAGCACCACCCTTCACGCCGCCCTTGACGCCGCCCTTGACGCCAAACGCCAGCAGCCCTGACGCGCCCGGGGCGCCGTCTACTTCACGCATCTGTTTCTGCACCAACCCGTACTGCGGATGGTCGGGCAGGCCGGGGTAGTTCACCCAGCTCACGCGGCCGTCGTCTTTCAGATACTGCGCCACCTTGCACGCGTTGGTGCAATGGCGCTCCATGCGCACGTGCAGGCTTTCCACTCCCTGCAAGATTTGCCACGCCGACGCCGGCGCTAGCGTGGCGCCGTAAACGCGCAGCGTTTCCATGCGCGCCCGCATCGTGAACGCGAAGTCGCCAAAGGTCTCAAAGAACTTCACGCCGTGGTAGCCGGGTGAAGGCTCGGTCATGCCCGGGAACTTGCCGTTGTCCCAGGGGAAGCGACCACTTTCCACCAGCGCACCGGCGAGCGTGGTGCCGTGCCCACCCAGGTATTTGGTGGCCGAGTGCACCACGATGTCGGCACCCAGTTGCAGCGGGTTGCACAGAAAAGGTGAGGGCACCGTATTGTCCACGATGAGTGGCACACCGTGCGCGTGCGCCACCTCGGCCACCGCGGCGATGTCCAGCACCGCCAGGCTGGGGTTGCCCAGGCTTTCGGCAAACACAGCGCGCGTGTTAGGGCGCATGGCGGCTGCAAACGCTTCGGGCTTGCTGGCGTCGACAAAGGTGGTGGTGATGCCAAATCGCTGCAGGCTCACCGCCAGCAGCGTGACGCTGCCGCCATACAGCGCGCCGGCCGCCACCACATGGTCGCCCTGCTGCAACAAGGTCAGCAGCGCCATGGTTTCTGCTGCCATGCCGCTGGCCGATGCAATGCCGGCGCGGCCGCCTTCCAGAGCCGCAATGCGTTCTTCCAGTGCTGCCACGGTGGGGTTGGACAGCCGCGAGTAGACGTTGCCAAAGGTCTGCAAATTGAACAGGCTGGCCGCGTGGTCGGCGCTGTCAAAAACAAAGCTGGTGGTTTGGTAGATGGGCAGGGCGCGTGCGCCCGTGGCGCTGTCCGGCAACTGGCCGGCATGGATGGCCAGGGTTTCGGGCTGGAACCGGTGGTCAGACATGGGTAGTGAACCTAACTTGAAAACGTGGGTGCGGACCGGGGCCGTTTGGCCGACACAATGCCGGTGTTCACACCCACCCATTTCAGGCCACCAAAGATGCGCCCATGTTCAATCTTCACGCAGCGGTCCATCACCGACTCGATACCTGCCGCACGGACCATTGCGTCAGCCTGCAAGTTGACGACACCGATTTGCTGCCACAAGCACTTTGCGCCCAGCGCAAGTGCTTGCTCGGCGATGGGCAGCACATCTTCTGTGCGGCGAAACACGTCCACCATGTCGATGGTCATGGGAAGGTCAGACAGACTGGCGTAGCACTTCTCGCCCAGTATCTCGGTGCCGGTCGCCGCGTAACGCGGGTTAACTGGGATCACGCGGTAGCCGTGCTGCTGCATGTATTTGGCGGCAAAGTAGCTGGGCCGGTGCCATTCGGCCGACAAGCCAACGACGGCGATGGTGTGGCAGCGGCGCAAGATGTCCGCGAGCTCTTCAATGGTCTGCATGCTGGTGCCTCCAGGTGTGGAAGTTTGCATCAAGGGCTGCTCACCGAAGAGCGCGCCAGAACGAAAAGCCCACCGAGGTGGGCAACCAAACAAAAAAGCCCACCGAGGTGGGCAACCGAACAAAAAAGCCCACCGAGGTGGGCTTGTGTCAAAGCATCAACCGGGCCGCGTTCAGGCCGCCAGAGCCAGCGCCTTAACCTTGGCCGACAGGCGGCTCTTCAGGCGAGCGGCCTTGTTCTTGTGGAAGATACCTTTGTCAGCCACTGAATCAATCACGCTCTGGGCAGACTTGAAGGTTTCCACAGCTTTGGCCTTGTCGCCACCGGTCACAGCTTTCTGCACGTTTTTCACCACCGTGCGGAAGTGTGAGCGCAGCGAGCTGTTGTTGGCGTTCAGCACCACGTCTTGGCGGGCGCGCTTGCGGCCCGAGGCGAGACGGACGGTTTTTTTCTTGGCTTTGGACGAGGTGGCCATGCGTGTGTTGGGTGCGGTAAAGCGGTTGTTGAAAAGAAGCAGCCCCTGTTCGGGCCCGCTGTGCTGGGAATACTGAGTCAGCGCTGTAGGGTGGTCAACGGTGTGCGACAAACCAGCCCATTAACGGAATCAACATCCACTTTGGGCAAGCAACCCTACTCAGCGAGTCAGCAGCTACAAAGACTTTTGAGTATAGCACGCGCCTCGTGCGTCATTCATTGCCAGTGGGCTGTCTCTTATAATCTTCGTGGCCCGATAACCCACGCTCAGTGAACCTTCTCAAAGCTGCATCCACCGTCTCACTGCTCACCTTGGTGTCCCGCATCACGGGGCTCGTGCGCGAACAACTCATTGCGGCCAGTTTTGGTGCCAGTGCAGCCACCGACGCCTTCAACGTCGCTTTTCGCATCCCCAATCTGTTCCGGCGCCTGTTTGCTGAAGGTGCATTTTCCCAGGCTTTTGTGCCGCTGTTGGCCGCCACGCGGGCGCGGGAAGGCGACGCCGCGACGCACGGCCTGATCAACGCCGTCGCCACCGTGCTGGCATGGGCGCTGTTGCTGACTTGCGTGCTGGGCGTGGCTGCTGCGCCTGTCATGGTGTGGCTGATGGGTTCAGGCCTGGCCGACTTTGATGGCGCGGTATTGATGACGCGCTGGATGTTTCCCTACATCGGTTTCATGTCCATGGTGGCCTTGTCAGCCGGCATCCTGAACACCTGGAAGCGGTTTGCCGTGCCCGCGGTCACCCCCGTGCTGCTGAACTTGGCCGTCATCGCTGCGGCCTGGTGGGGCGCGCCTTGGTTCCAGTCCTTGGGCATTGCGCCGGTGTATGCACTCTCCGTGGGGGTCATGGTGGGTGGTGTGCTGCAGTTGCTGCTGCAAGTGCCGGCGTTGGCGGCTGCCGGCTGCCTGCCGCGGCTGGGCCTGGCACCCGCCGCCGTGGCGCGCGCCTGGCGCCACCCCGGTGTCGGCACCGTTTTACGCCAGATGGCGCCGGCCATCTTGGGTGTGTCGGTGGCGCAGATTTCGTTGCTTATCAACACGCAAATTGCTACCCATGTGGCCGTGGGTGCTGTGTCCTGGTTGACCTATGCCGACCGCTTGATGGAGTTTCCAACTGCTTTGCTGGGCGTTGCGCTGGGCGTGGTGTTGCTGCCGCAGTTGACTGCAGCGCAGGCGCGCCAGGATGCTGACGCCTACAGCGGCATGCTGGACTGGGGCCTGCGCCTGGTGCTGCTGCTGGCCCTGCCTTGTGCGCTGGCGCTGCTGCTGTTGCCGCAGGCACTGGTGGCCGTGCTGTACCACTACGGGGCGTTTTCAGTGCGTGATGTGGCCGCCACCGTGCTGGCCCTGCGCGGCTACGGTGTGGGTTTGCTGGCGCTGGTGGCCATCAAGGTGCTGGCGCCGGCTTTTTATGCACGACAGGACATCCGCACGCCCGTGAAGATCGCCATCGGCGTGCTGGTGGTCACTCAACTGATGAATCTGGTGCTGGTGCCCTGGCTCGGCCATGCCGGCCTGGCCTTGTCCATCGGCCTGGGCGCGTGGTGCAACGCGGGCCTGCTGTTCGCCGGCCTGCTCCACCAAGGAGTGTTCAAGCCCCTGGCCGGCTGGGGCCGCTTTGCGCTGCAAGTGGCCCTGGCCAACGCTGCCTTGGGAGCAGCGCTCTGGTGGGCTGCGGTGCACATTGACTGGTTGGCCCTGCAATCCCAAGGTGGCGTGCGTGCAGGCTTGATGGCGCTGGTGCTGGGTGGTGTGGGGCTGCTGTATTTCAGCGTGCTGGGCCTTTGCGGCTTGCGGCCGCGAGACCTGGTTCGCAAAGCCTAAACTTCGATCAATGGCGCACCCGCTGCACTTTGAGACGCCCACGGCCCTGCAGTACTTTGCTGCGCTGGTGGCTGAGGATGAAGGCTTGCCCTTGCTGGAAGCCGCGTTGGCGCTGGCGCAAGACGAAATGCCCACGCTGGATGTTCAGGGCGAATTGGCCCGCATCGACGCGCTGGGCCTGCGCTTGAAGCGGCGTCTTCCCGCCGATGCTGTGCCCTTGCAGCGACTGCGTTTGCTGAACCAGTATTTTTTCCAGGAACTGGGATTTGCCGGCAACGTCAACAACTACTACGACCATCGCAACAGTTTGCTGCCCGAAGTGTTGCAGTCGCGGCGCGGTATCCCCATCACGCTGGCCTTGCTCTATGTTGAACTGGCCGCGCAAGCTGACCTGCACGCAGTGGGTGTTTCGTTTCCGGGGCACTTTCTGGTTAAGGTTCGACTGCCCAAAGGTGAAGCGGTGATCGACCCCTTCAACGGCCGGTCGCTGTCGCGAGAGGCGCTGGAAGAGCGGCTGCTGCCGTACCGACAGCGCCAGCAGATGGATGCTGAAGACGAGGCGCCGCTGGGTTTGTTTCTGCAGCCAGCCCCCAGCCGTGACGTGTTGGTTCGCATGCTGCGCAACTTGAAAGAAATTCACCGCAGCGCGCTGGACTGGAGGCGCGTGGCGCAAGTGCAGCAGCGTCTGGTGATCCTGCTGCCGCAAGCCTGGGACGAACACCGCGACCTGGCCTTGGCGTGGGCTGAACTGGGCTTGCACCACGATGCGGTTGCGGCCCTGGAAACCTACTTGCGCAATTGCCCCCATGCGGCTGAGGCGCCCCGGTTGCGGCGCCACCTGGCCACCTGGCGGAGCGCACGATGACTGCACCTGCACCTGCGACTGCACCGGCACCTGCACCAGCACCAGCACCAGACTTGTGGCAAGGACCTGAGCGGCCACTGGGTGGGCCGTTGCTGCAGCCCATGCACCAACTGCCGCTGGCCATCAGCCCTGCGGCACCCCCCACGTTGGCCAGTTTTCTACCTGGCAACAACGCGGCCGTGCTGGCGCACCTGCAGTCCATGATGTTGCAAACCCCTGCTGCCCACAGCGCTGCTGCGCCGCCGCTGTACCTGTGGGGCCCACGCGGCAGTGGCAAAACCCACTTGCTGCGCGCGTTGGCAGCCCGCGTGACTGAAACCGGCGGCTTGGTGGGTTGGTTTGACGCCAGCGACCCGACGCCCTGGAATTTGCAGCCCGACTGGGCTTTGCTGGTGGTGGACCGCTGCGACCACTTGGACGCGGCGGCCCAACATGCTGCTTTTGTGCTCTTCACCGAAGCCGTTACGCATGGTGTGCCTTGGGCTGCTGCCGGCAGCTTGCCACCTGCCGACTTGCCGCTGCGTGACGACTTGCGCACCCGGCTGGCCTGGGGCCATGTGTTTGCGTTGCAGGCGCTGAGCGAAGCCGACACGCTGCTCGCCATGAACGCTGAAGCCCACCGGCGAGGCTTTGTGCTACCGCCCGAGGTGGCGGCTTATTTGATGAGCCGCTTTCCGCGCGACTTGGCCACCTTGATGGCTTTGCTGTCTGCACTGGATGAACATGGCCTGGCCACTCAGCGGCGCCTGACCGTGCCGCTGGTGCGCGACCTGATTGCGCAAACCCGATGAACCTGGCGCTTTTTGACCTGGACGGCACGCTGCTGCCAAAAGACTCTGACCACTTGTTTGGTGAATTCATGATCGCCCAGGGCTGGGCCGATGGTGTCGCCTTCAAGCAAAACAACGACGCTTTTTTTGCCGACTACCAGGCTGGGCGCCTGGACATGCAGGCCTACATTGAATTTGCCACAGCGCCTTGGCGCCAGCGCAGCGCAGCCGAACTTGAAGCGGCCTCACGGGCCTTCATGGCACAGTGGGTGCAACCGCTGCTGACCGAAGCTGCGCGGGCGCTGGTGACCCGCCATGTGGCGGCAGGCGACCGTGTGGTGGTGGTGACCGCGACCAACGAATTTATCACCCGGCCCATCGCGCAGGCGTTGGGCGTGCACGAACTGATAGCCACCGAACTTGAGCGCGATGAACACGGCAACATAACCGGAAAAATAAGCGGTACGCCTTCATTTCGTGAAGGCAAGATCACGCGGGTGCACGCCTGGCTGCAAGCGCAGGGGCTGCAGTGGCCCCAGGTGCGGCGCAGCACCTTCTACAGTGATTCCACCAACGACCTGGCTCTGCTGGAGCATGTCAGCCACCCCGTGGCCACCAACCCGTCGCCCGAACTGGAACATATCGCGCGTGCACGTGGCTGGCCCATACTGAAACTGTTCTGAAGCTCCTGTCATGATCAAAAAATTCATCAAACGCCTGTTGGGCCAAAGCGATGCCGTCGCTGCGGTGGCCGACACCACACCACCGCTGCCGGTCATACCCCTGGGCGCCCGGGTGGAGGTGGCGGTTGCCGAGCACGGCATCAACCCCGACTTGCTGGACGCCAACGCCGTGCGGGTGGTGAAGACACTGCGCGACGGGGGCTTTGAAGCCTACATCGTGGGTGGCGCGGTGCGTGACCTGATGGTGGGCCTGCGTCCCAAGGACTTCGATGTGGCCACCGACGCCACGCCCGAGCAGGTCAAGACACTGTTCAGGCGGGCCTTCATCATCGGCCGTCGGTTTCGCATCGTGCATGTGGTTTATGGCCGTGGCCGCGAGCACGAAGTGATTGAGGTCTCGACATTCCGCGCCTACATGGACCCTTTGGCCACCGAGCAGGTGGCCGGCACCGACAAGCCGTCCCGGCAGCAGCTGGTGGACAAGACGCACGTGGTGGATGCCAGTGGCCGCGTGCTGCGCGACAACGTCTGGGGCCCGCAGATTGAAGACGCCGCACGGCGCGACTTCACCGTCAATGCGCTGTACTACGAGCCGCTGTCGCAGACGGTGGTGGACTACCACGGCGGGCTGGCCGACGCGCGGGCGCGCGTGCTGCGCATGATCGGTGACCCGCCCACGCGGTACCGCGAAGACCCGGTGCGCATCATCCGCGTGGTGCGCTTTGCTGCGAAGCTGGGTTTTGCGCTCGACCCGGGCACCGAAAAACCACTGCGTGCCATGGTGCCCTTGCTGGCCAATGTGCCGCTGTCGCGCCTGTTTGACGAAATGGTCAAGCTGCTGCAGACCGGCCACGCGTTGGCCAGCATCGAACAGCTCAAACGCTTCGGCCTCGTGGCGGCTGCCGCGCCCGGGCCTTTTCCGGTGCTTGAAGCTGCGCTGGCGCCAGCACGGCCGAACCCGCTGCGCGACGCTTTTGTGCGCCAGGCGCTGCAGGACACCGACACCCGCGTGGCCGAGGGCCGCCCGGTGGCGCCCAGTTTCATGCTGGCCTGCTTGCTGTGGCACGACGTGCTGGAACGCTGGACCAGCCTGCGCCACAGCGGCCTGGCGGCGCTGCCGGCACTGCAGCAAGCCGTTGATGCGGTGTTTGAAGCACGCATTGGTGACATCAGCGGCCGCGGCAAGCTGGCTGCCGACATGCGCGAAATCTGGATGATGCAGCCGCGCTTTGAACGCCGCGCACCCGCTTCAGTGCTGTCGCTGGCCGGGCAAGCGCGTTTTCGCGCAGGTTACGACTTCCTTCGCCTGCGTGCCGACTGCGGTGAATTGGCGCAAGCCGGCGGCGTGGAGTTGGCCGACTGGTGGGAAGACTTTCACCTGGGCAGTGACGAAGACCGCGAAGCCATGCTGCTGGAATTGCGTACGTCGCAGACAGCAGGCCGCGGCCGGCGCGAAACCAAGGCTGGCGATGGAGTGCCTGGCGCAGCAGGCACGGGCCAAGGCACAGAAACACCGGGCTTGCCCTCCGACGCGGCAGCCGGTGCGGACCGTGACGACGCCAGTGATGACGACGCTCCGGATGACGAGTCAGGTGCAGACGCTGCTGAAAGTACGGCGCATGCGCCGCGCAAGCGGCGTCGTCGGCGTCGCAGGCCGGCGTCTGCTGCGCCCCGCAGTGCCCCAGACAACAGTGGCTCCGCGTGATCTGACGTTTCCTACAATCAAAGGCAGCAGGGCGCTTGCAGCCCTGTGTGCAGGATCGGAGTCCCCATGGTTTTTGGCCGCCTGTTGCCCCGCGAGGGCAACTTTTTCGAGCTTTTCAACCAACATGGGCAGCACATTGCCGAAGGCGCGGCAGCTTTCATGGCCATGGTCAATCACTATGCCGACGTACCGCTGCGCGAAAAGCACGCTGCCGAGGTGGTTGCCGCAGAACATGCGGCCGACAAGATCACCGCCGAGGTGCACCGCCTTTTGCATCGCACCTTCATCACGCCACTGGACCGTGACCAGATCCACCGGCTGATCAACGCGATGGATGATGTGCTGGACTTGTTGCAAGACTCCAGCGAGGTGATGTCGCTGTATGACCTGCAGACATTGTCTGCAGACGTGGTGCGTTTGTCCGAGATCTCGGTGCGCTGCTGTAACCGCGTGCAGCATGTGCTGACGCTGTTGCCTCAGTTGAAAGACGCGGAGGTTGCGGCCTCGGTGTTGAAAACTTGTGAAGAGATCGACCAGTTGGAATCCGACGCCGACCGTGTGATGCGCGGTGCCATGTCGAGCCTTTTTCGTGAAGAGCCCGACACGCGGCAGCTGATCAAGCTGAAGGCGGTGTACGAACATCTGGAATCGATTTCAGACCGCTGCGAAGACGTGGCCAATCTGGTCGAAGGCATCGTGCTCGAAAACTCCTGACGCAGACCGACCCGATGCAAAGCATGCAGATTGCGCTGTGGGTGGTGGTGGTGCTGGTGGTGCTGGCCCTGCTGTTCGACTTCATGAACGGCTTTCACGACGCAGCCAATTCGATTGCCACGGTGGTCTCCACGGGTGTGCTCAAGCCCACGCAAGCGGTGGCCTTTGCGGCTTTTTTCAACGTCGTGGCTATCTTTGTATTTCAGCTGAAGGTGGCAGCCACAGTGGGCAAGGGCATCGTGGAGCCGGGTGTGGTGGACCAGTACGTGGTGTTTGGCGCGCTGGTGGGCGCCATCGCATGGAATTTGGTGACCTGGTGGTACGGCATCCCGTCCAGCAGCTCCCATGCACTGATTGGCGGCATCGTCGGTGCCACGTTGGCCAAAGCCGGGTTTTCACCGCTGATAGGCAGTGGTGTGCTGAAGACGGTGGCCTTCATCTTCATTTCGCCTTTCCTGGGGTTTTTGTTCGGTTCGCTGCTGATGGTGGCGGTGGCCTGGATCTGCAGGCGGTCATCGCCACATGGTGTGGACAGCATCTTCAGGCGCCTGCAATTGGTGTCGGCGGGGCTGTACTCACTGGGGCACGGTGGCAACGACGCGCAAAAGACGATAGGCATCATCTGGATGCTGCTGATTGCTGCTGGCATCAGCCAGGCCAGCGACAAGATGCCGCCCACCTGGGTGATCTGGAGCTGTTACCTTGCGATGGGCATGGGCACGCTGTTTGGCGGCTGGCGCATCGTCAAGACCATGGGGCAACGCATCACCAAGCTGAAGCCGGTGGGCGGCTTTTGTGCAGAAACGGGCGGCGCCATCACCTTGTTTCTGGCCACCGGTTTGGGCGTACCGGTGTCAACCACCCACACCATCACGGGCGCCATTTTTGGTGTGGGTTCGGTTCGCAACGCGTCGGCCGTGCGCTGGGGCTTGGCGGGCCATATCGTGACTGCCTGGATGGTCACGTTACCGGCCACGGCCTTGATTGCCGCCAGCTTTTACGGCATCAGTCGCCTGCTGTTCTGAAGCTGGCCGCCACGAGGCTGGGTTGCAGGGTGTTGGGCTGAGTGTCAGCGCCCGCCGCCCGGCCCTGCAACTGCCACTCAAAGAACTTCTGGCCGCCATAAGCGATGGTGCCCGTCAACACGGTGCCGCCCAGCAGCAGCGCCAGGGCAGCCGCCAGCACAGGGCCCCAGCCCGTGGCTTGGGCCGGCCGCTGCGGGTTGTAGCGCTGCTGCCAGCGGTCATCGGGCGTCAATGCATAGACGATGGCTTGCAGCATGGCGATGGACAGCGTCAGGCCCAAAAGCGGTATCAACAGCCACGCCAGCTGGTCGTCCTGGCCCAGGCTGCGCAGACGGTGCACCCCCAGCAGGCCGATGGCCGTGGGCAAAGGGTACAACCAGGCCTTGAAGTCGCTCAGGCCGTGCAGGTACATGCGGTGCACACCCAGGCTGCCCAGCAGCAGCGCCAGCCAGGCCGCCGCTGTCTTTGAACGGTAGTGCAAAGGGCCGCTGTGCGGTGTCGGGCTGGGTGGGTTCAGGCTGGTCACGAAAATCCTGGAAGTTTCGCGAACGGCGTTCGCGCCAAGCAGTTTATAATGCTAGGTTTTCGGCGCTGGTCAGTGGATTGCAGTTTTGCTGCAAGGTCGCTGACGTATCTACAGCGCCAACCGCGGCCGGTTGTGCAAGCAGGCGATGTGGATGGGCTCACCAGTCTGTCTGCACCAGATGTTTGCAGGGCTGGCCAACTCGAAGTTCTGCCCGGTGTGTCTCCCGTGGTCAGCGCTTCGGCCACATGTATTTCCAAGGACATTCCAACATGGTCGTGATCCGACTGGCACGTGGTGGTGCCAAGAAGCGCCCGTTTTACAACATCGTCGTTGCCGACTCTCGTGAGCGTCGCGACGGCCGCTTCATTGAGCGCGTGGGTTTTTACAACCCCGTGGCTTCTGGTGGTGAAGAGGCTTTGCGTGTGGTGATGGACCGCGTCACCCACTGGGCAGGCGTCGGTGCACAACTGTCGCCCACCGTAGCGCGCCTGGTTGACCAGGCCAAGAAAGCAGCCTGATTTTCATGAAGTCGGGGCCATGCCCCGGAGTCATGAAAGTCCCCGGCAAACACGCCTGATATGGCCCAGCGAGGCATCAGCGGCCCTGGTGTGGGTGGTTTGAATGCCGCCCCTGTCGGGGCCGTTTCAACGGTGGTGCCTGCCGGTGAGCCGCCTTGGCCCGAAGACGCCGTTGAGGTGGCGCGTGTGTTGGGTGCCTGGGGTATCGCAGGCGGCATCAAGCTGAAAGCCTACGCGGCAGACCCGCAGGCTCTGTTTTCAACCAAGCGCTGGTTCTTGCAGGCGCCGCTTTTCCAATTGCCGGGGGCGGCCGCGGCGCCCGCACGCAGGCCCGCAGCCGGTGCAGCCCCGTTGCCGCACCTGTTGCGGGTGGTTAAAGCGCGCGAGCAAGGCGACAGCATCGTGGCCACCGTGCAAGAAGTGGCCGACCGCGACGCTGCCGAGGCGTTGAAGGGCGCTCGTGTTTTTGTCTCGCGTGCCAGTTTCCCCACGCCGGACCCCGACGAGTTTTATTGGGTTGACCTGATCGGCTTGGCCGTCGTCAACCGGGCTCAGGTGTTGCTGGGTCAAGTGGTGGGCTTGCTGGAAACTGGGCCGCATTGTGTGCTGCGCATCCAACCGCCCGCGGCTGAAAGCCCCGAATGCCTGATTCCTTTTGTCTCGGTGTACGTCGACCAGGTGGACAAGGTAGCAGGCCGCATCACCGTCGACTGGGAAGTGGACGACTGATGCCAAGCGCGGCGCAGGGCAATGCCCGTGCGCCCATACCGGCTGGCATGGCAGGCCTGGCTGGACGCCTGTGTTGGTTGCGGGCTGATCCTGGCCGGGACGATTTTTCCATCCCAGTTTCCCGCCGCACAGGGTGCTGCCATGCGATTTGACGTCATCACGATCTTTCCAGAGCTTTTTGCGCCGCACCTGGCCTTGGGCATCACGCGGCGTGCCTTTGAATCCAAGCTGGTCGACGTTCGCCTGTGGCCGCTGCGCGACTACGCACCCGACAACTACAAGCGCGTGGACGACCGGCCCTTTGGCGGCGGACCAGGCATGGTGATGTTGGCCGAACCCTTGTTGGCGGCGTTGGCGGCGGTGCGCCAGGACCGCGGCGCTGAGGCTGCGGCCCACGTGATTCACTTCACGCCCACCGGCCGCCGGTTGAATCAGGCGCTGGTGCAAGAGCTGGCAGGTGGCGCAGGCGCGGTGTTGTTGTGCGGTCGTTACGAGGGCATCGACCAGCGTGTGCTCGACACCCAGGTGACGATGGAACTTAGCCTGGGTGACTTTGTGCTGTCGGGCGGTGAATTGCCGGCGCTGACGCTGTTGGATGCGGTGGCGCGCTTGCAGCCTGGTGTGTTGCATGCGCCATCGCACGAACAAGACAGCTTTTCAGACGGATTGCTGGAAGGCCCGCACTACAGCCGCCCTGAGCTGCTGGTGGCGGGTGGGCAAACCTTGCCAGTGCCACCGGTGTTGCTGTCGGGCCATCACAGGCAGATTGCACAGTGGAGGCGTGAACAATCGTTGCAGCTGACCGCCCTGCGTCGTCCTGATTTGTTGGCTACCGCCCGCGCTGCCGGGCTGTTGAGCAAGACCGACGAACTGCATCTGCGCAGTGGGCCCGGGTGTGACCCGCTTGTGTGACCCGCTGGAGGGCGGGTTATAATCAAAGGCTTTTCGATCCTCTGCCGGGCACCCATTATTCCAACCCAGCCCGCGCCATGATCGCCTTGGAGAACCCCCTTGAATCTCATCGCTATCCTCGAGCAGGAAGAGATGGTGCGCCTAAACCGCACCATCCCAGCCTTCGCCCCCGGTGACACAGTCATCGTCAACGTCAACGTGGTTGAAGGCACACGCAAGCGTGTGCAGGCCTACGAAGGCGTGGTGATTGCCAAGCGCAACCGTGGGCTGAACAGCAGCTTCATCGTGCGCAAGATTTCTAACGGCGAAGGCGTGGAACGCACGTTTCAGAGCTACAGCCCGCTGATCAACAGCATTGAAGTGAAGCGCCGCGGCGATGTCCGCCGCGCGAAGCTGTACTACCTGCGCAACCGCAGCGGCAAGTCCGCCCGCATTAAAGAGAAGCTTGCTTGACGCAGTCAAGCAGCCGCGAAGCGGCGGGTCGGCGCTTTAGCGACGACCAACAGCGGACGGCGTAGCCAGAAGCTGGCTTGACGCAGTCAAGCAGCCCGTGATCCACAAAGCCGCCCTCGGGCGGCTTTTGCATGGAGAAGCCCACATGGACGGAAAGCGCATCACCCATCCGCAGGCCATACCCGTGACCGGCACCGACGGCCACCTGCCAGCCTTAACTGCTGATCGCCTTCAAGCCCACATGCTGCGTGAGCGCTTGTCCTTGGCTCATCAACTGCAGCCTGAAATTGCAGGCGACGGTGGACGTTTTGGTGCAGACCGCAAGCCCACGGCCGCGGCCGTGTTGGTGCCGCTGGTGCAACGCCCTGATGGCCTGCATGTGCTGTTGACACGGCGCACCGACCACCTGCGTGACCACGCGGGGCAGATCAGCTTCCCCGGCGGGCGTACGGAGCCCGAGGACACCAGCGCTGCGGCCACTGCCTTGCGCGAGGCGCAAGAAGAAGTGGGGCTGGATCCGCAGTGGGTGGAAGTGATCGGCCAGTTGCCCATCTACACCACCGTGACGCGTTTTGTCGTCACGCCGGTGGTGGCGCTGGTGCAACCGCAGTTTAAATTGGTGCTGGACAGCTTTGAAGTGGCCGAGGCCTTTGAAGTACCGCTGGCGTTCCTGATGAACCCGGCCCATCACCGGCGTCACCAGTTCGACTTTGAGGGGCGGCAGCGACAATTCTTGTCCATGCCTTGGCCGCACGTGACGGCAGTCGCTGATACGACGGCAGCCGCTGATGCGACCGCAGCGCGCGAGTACTTCATTTGGGGCGCCACCGCCGCCATGCTGCGCAACCTCTACGCGGTGCTGGCCGCTGTTGACAGCCCTATCATCAGGCCCTGATGAGTTTTTTTGCCGTTCTGTTTGCGCTGTTGCTGGAGCAACTGAAACCCCTGCCACGCGACAACTGGGTGCACGAGACCCTGGCGCGGTGGGTGCGCTGGACTGATCGCAACTTTGACGCTGGCGAAAGCCACCATGTGAAGGTGGTGTGGACGGTGTCGGTGCTGGTGCCTACCTTGGCATCGGCCGGCGTCTACCTGGCCTTGCACCACTACAGCCTGTTGCTGGCCTTTGCCTTCAATGTGTTGATGCTTTATTTGACCTTGGGCTTTCGCCAGTTCAGCCATTACTACACCGACATTCGCGAGGCCTTGGACCGCAGCGACGAGGCGGAGGCCCGCCGCCTGCTGGGCGAATGGCGTCATCTGGACACCAGCGAACTGCCACGCACCGAGGTGCTGCGCCATGTGATTGAACATGCACTGCTGGCCGCGCACCGCCACGTGTTTGGCGTCTTCTTCTGGTTTGTGGTGCTGTCGGCCGTGGGGCTGGGCCCGATGGGTGCGGTGCTCTACCGTATGGCCGAGTTTTGCTCGCGCTACTGGGCCTACCGCAACAAGACGCTGGACGCGCCGCTCAGCGCAGCTTTGATGGATCTGGCGCAGCGGGCCTTTGCCGTCATTGACTATCTGCCCGCGCGGCTCACTGCCTTTGGTTTTGCGGTGGTGGGCAATTTTGAGGAGGCCGTGGCCAGTTGGCGACGCGATGCGGGCCTGTGGCTGCGTCCCCATGAAGGCATCATCTTGGCTGCCGCAGCGGGTGCAGTGGGTGTGCAACTGGGTGGGCCCGCAGCGCCCGGCGTCACACCCGACCGCTCCAAGACCTTCAGCAACGGCAGTGAAGAAGCGGCGGCGCAGGCCCAAGGTTCCACCAGCGGCATGCCGGCACAAAGTGCCCACCTGCACAGCGTGGTGGGCCTGGTGTGGCGTTCTGTGGTGTTGTGGATGCTGCTGGTGGCACTGCTGGGCCTGGCCAACGTGTTGGGCTAAGCACAGCCGCGTAGGCCCGTGTGTCACCAGCGTTTGCTGGACAGCTCGTCGAACAGGCTTCCGTAGATGCGCTGGCGCGAGGGCGTGATGTCGCCCCGCTCGATGGCTGCACGCACGCCGCAGCCCGGCTCGTGACGGTGGCTGCAGTTGTGAAACTTGCAGTGGCCCAGCGCGGCGGCGTAGTCGGGCATCAGCTGCGCCAGTTGTTCAGCGCCCACCTGCCGCAGGCCAAATTCCTGAAAGCCAGGTGAATCTATCAGCGCTGCCTGGTGTGGTTGTGCATTGGTGTCGTGCAGCCAGTACCAGGTGCTGCTGGTGGTGGTGTGGCGCCCGGTGTTCAGCGCCTGAGAGATCTCGCCCACCAACGCCGCGGCTTCGGGCACCAGCAGGTTGATCAAGGTACTCTTGCCCATACCGCTGGGGCCTAACACCAAGGTTACGCGGCCTGCCAGATGCTGCAGCAGGCGGGTCTTGCTTTCTGCTGGCTTCGTTTTCAAGGCCAGCTCAATGACCGTGGCGCCCATCTTCACGTAGGGTGCCAGCCGCTGGCGGGCTACAGCCGCCGCGGGCAGGTCGGTTTTGTTCAAGCCGATCAACGCCGAGATGCCAGCCGCTTGCGCAGCGATCAACGCGCGCGTGAGCTGCGATTCACTGAACACGGGCTCGGCGGCTACCAGCATGAGTATTTGGTCCAGGTTGGCCGCAAACGACTTTGTGCGCCACTCGTCCTGCCTGAACAGCAGGTTGTTGCGGGTTTCGATGTGCTCAATCACACCACCGTCGCCGGTGGGCTGCCAGCGCACTCGGTCGCCCACCACGATGTCACTTTTTTTGCCCCGCGGGTGGCACAAAACACGTCGGCCCTCGGGCGTTTCTACCACCACGTGGCGGCCATGTGCGGCCACCACGCGGCCGATGTCCAGTTCAGCGTAGGCCGTCAAGGTGCGGGGGTCGCAGCGGCGTCAGCCTGCAGTGCGTCGATCTTGGCCGCGCAGATGAAGTCGTTGATGG
>JANNMQ010000020.1:0-2068 GCA_031398045.1 Rubrivivax sp. | reverse complement strand
GTGTTGGAAAGGGGCTGGCTTTCCAGCAACAACGTGCTGTTGCACGGCACGCCCGACAACCCGGGTGCGGTGCTGGTGGACAGTGCCCACGTCACCCACGCCAAGCAAACGCTGGCCCTGGTGCAACACGCGCTGCAAGGCCGCCCCTGGGGCGAAGACCCGCTGCGCGAGGTGGTGAACACCCACCTGCATTCCGACCACTGCGGCGGCAACGCCGCGCTGCAGCGCGCACACGGCTGCCCGGTGCGCATACCGCCGGGCAGTTGGACGGCAGCGCAGGCCTGGGACGAAACCCGTTTGAGCTACCAGCCTACCGGCCAGCGCTGTGAAAGATTCACGCCCAGCGCACAGGTGCAGCCTGGCCAGACCCTGCAGGCAGGCAACCGCAGCTGGCAGGTGCTGGCAGCACCCGGGCACGACCCCGATTCCGTGATCTTCTTTGATGCGCAGCAGGGTGTGCTGATCAGCGCCGACGCCTTGTGGCAAAACGGCTTTGGCGTCGTATTTCCAGAGCTCGATGGTGAAGCTGCTTTTGACGACGTGGCACAGGTGCTGGACTTGATCGAGCGCCTGGACGCCCGGCTCGTGATACCCGGCCACGGTGCCGCGTTTAGCGACGTGGCTGACGCGTTGGCCCGCGCCCGCAAGCGGCTGGCCGGTTTTTGCGCCGCGCCCGAACGCCACGCCTGGCACGCCACCAAGGTGCTGATGAAGTTTCATTTGTTGGAAGAACAGCAGCAGAACCAGGAAGCGCTGCTGCACTGGTTTTGCGCCACACCCCTGACACTGCAGGTCTGGCAGCGTCTGGGGCGGCCTGAGGGCAGCCTGCAAGCCTTTGGCCGCCGCGCGCTGGCCGAACTGACCGCCAGCGGCGCCATGGTGCTGCGCGACGGCGTGCTGTTCAACGCTTGATCGGGCCCACACCACCGGCCCGCAGGCCCGCGTTCAAGTTGTTACAGCTGACGGCCGATAAGAGCTGGACAGGCGCGGCATGGGGCTCGCGCCGGGTGCGTTGGCCTGCTGGGCGGCGTGCCGCCTGCTCAACTTGCAGCGCTGTGGCGCCGTGCACGTCTGGAACCCGCCGTGATTCCCAAAATTCGCCTCGGCGAACTGTTGATCCGTGAAGGCAAACTGACCGCAGAGCAGCTGCAGCAGGCGCTGGTGCGCCAAAAACAGACCGGCCGCCGGTTGGGCGCTGTGCTGCAGGACATGGGTTTTGTCAGCGACGAAACGATTGCCCGGCTGCTGGCCGCGCAGCTGAAGTTTCCGTTTTTTGAACCCCGCCTAGAAAACGTCGACCTCAACGTGGCGCGCCGCCTGACCGAGCTGCAGGTGCGCAAATTGCGTGTGCTGCCGGTGGGCGACTACGGCGACCGCGTGCGCGTGGCCGTGGTCGACCCCACCGACTGGGCCAGCATCGACGAGCTGCCCCGCCTGCTGCGCGGCACCATCGACATCGAGCTGATCCCCGAATCGGGCCTGCTGACGCTGATCGACCGCATCTACAGCAGCAAAGACAACATCCAGGGCCTGGCGAAGAAGCTCAGCGAAGAGCTGCGCAGCAACGACGTCGACGCGGTCGACTTCGGCGCGCTGGGCGCGCAGGTGGGCACCGAAGACGCGCCGGTGGTGAAGCTGCTGCAAAGCCTGTTCGACGAAGCGGTTCGAGCCAAAGCATCCGACATCCACATCGAACCCATGGCACAGGCGGTGGCCATACGCCTGCGTGTCGACGGCCACCTGCGCGCGCATGCTGAATTTGAATCGCGCCTGGCGCCCGCACTGGCTTCACGCCTGAAGCTGGTGGCCTCGCTGGACATCAGCGAACGCCGGCTGCCGCAAGACGGGCGTTTTGTGGTGCAGGTGCGGCAGCAAACGGTGGACATCCGCCTGTCCACCCTGCCCGGCCAGTACGGCGAATCGCTGGTCATGCGGCTGCTGCTGAAAGACCCGATGCTGGCGTCGCTGGACCGCCTGGGCATCGGCGTCCGCGGGCTGGCTGCGCTGCGTGAAGCGCTGAGCAACGGCGCCGGCCTGGTGCTGGTCACCGGCCCCACCGGCAGCGGCA
>JANNMQ010000001.1:0-2529 GCA_031398045.1 Rubrivivax sp. | reverse complement strand
CCTGGTGCACGCCGACGATGACAAGGGTCCGTCCACCTCGGCCGGCAGCGCGTTGCTGTACCTCGAATACAAAAAGCTCAATCGGCCTGCCGAACTCCACATCTACGCCAAGGGCGGGCACGGGTTCGGCTTGAAGCCGCTTGACTTGCCTGTCGCCGATTGGCTGCTGCGGGTGGTCGAATGGATGCGGACGATGGGTTGGATGGGCACTTGATGCTTGCCGCGCCGGTGAGCTTTTGCACCTGTACGACTGCGCGCCCGTGCGCTGGTGTTGCGGTGCTTCGGTTTGGAATCGGTCGCCGTGCCCAGCGCCCACACCAACCCAAGCTCAGGTGATGACCGACTGCTGCGCGATGCCGGCGTCCACCAGCACATGCTGGCCGGTCATGCCGTTGCTGTCGTCGGCGGCCAGGAACAGCGTCGGACGCGCCACGTGGCCGGGGTCGAGGCGGATCTTCAGGCACTGGGCGTCGAGGAACTGCTGGTCGGCCACCGGGTCGCGGTGCAGCGCGTTCTGCCGCTCGGTGACGATGGCGCCCGGCACCAGCGCGTTGACGCGGATGTTGCGGCCACCCAGCTCGCGCGCCAGCGTGCGCGTGAGGCCCAGGATGCCGGCCTTGGCCGTCGTGTAGCCCACCAGGTTCGGGCGGCCGCGCATCCAGCTCACGCTGCCCATGTTGACGACGCTGCCGCCGCCGGCGGCCGCCATCGCCGGCGCCACGGCCTGGATGGCGAAGAAGTAATGTTTCAGGTTCAGCGCCAGGCGCTCGTCCCACAGTTCGGGCGTCACGTCTTCCATCGCGTGGCGGTCATCGCGTCCTGCATTGTTGACGAGCACACGAACCGGGCCGCATTCGTCGATCACCCTCTTGAGCAGCGCTTGGTAGGCATGGGCATCGCGGACGTCGCAGGCGGCATACCAGGGCGCGGCATGGCCTGCAGCCTCCAGCTCGTCGATCAGGGCCGCACCACCGTCAGGCCTGGTGCCGCAGAAAGCGACGCGCGAGCCCTGCTGCGCAAAGGCGCGCACCAGTTCAGCGCCGATCCCTGAGCTGCCGCCCGAGATGAACACCACACGGTCGCGCAGGCTGGGGTAGCTGGCGTAGCCCATCGTCGTCATCACCATCCCGCAGGCAAGATCTCAGACAAGGCCACGACACGCCCCTCGTCGATGCTCTTGTGCGCGGCAAAGCCCGTGGCCACGGCGCGCAGACCTTCTTGCAGTGGCACTTCAGGCGGCTGCCCGGCACGGATGGCAGCAGCAAACCGCTGGTGCTCGATGTAGCTGGCGCCGAAGTGGTGGCCGGCGTACTTGATGCCGGTGTCCCACACACGCCGCACGTTCACGCCCTTGCCGGTGCCCGAGGCCTGGCCCCAGGCGTTGCGCCGGCCCCAGTCTTCACGCCGGCTGTGGCGCAGCGTCAGGCTGGGCAGCAGGCTTTCGAGCTTGCCTTCGTCGCCCACCACCACCAGGTGTTCGTTGTCGGTGCTGCCTTCGGCGAACATGCACAGGTCCAGCATCGCGCGCGCGCCGCTGGGGTACTCGACGACGACGTAGGCGCTGTCCAGGATGTCGGGTACCCTGGCACCACCCGGGCCGTCATAACGTTCGTCCAGATGGTTCACGCGCTGGCCCCCGCTGGCAAACACACGCAGCGGCTGCTCCTGCAGCACCAGGTCCATCAGGTTGAAGTAGTGGCAGCACTTCTCCACCAGCGTGCCGCCGGTGTTGGCGGTGAAACGATTCCAGTCGCCCACCTTCGGATAAAACGGTTCCCGGTGTTCGCGTATGGACACCTGGTGGATGCGACCCACGCCACCGCCGTGAGCGATGCGCACCAGTTCGGCCACCGGCGGCATGTAGCGGTATTCCTGCGCCACCCAGACGATGCCGGCGCCTGCCGGGCGCTGCTGCTGTAGGCGCAACAATTCAAGACCGTCTTCCATGCGCGTGACGAGCGGCTTTTCCACCAGGATGTGCAGTGGCGTGGCCAGCGCGTCGCGCATCACGTCCACGTGCCTGTGGTTGGGCGTGGCGATCACCACCGCGTCGCACAGGCCGCTGGCCAGCAGTTCGCCGTGGTGCTGGTAGATCTGCGGCCGCGCACCGCGACAGGCGGCCAGCGCCGCGTCGCGGCTGGCAGGGTGCGTGTCGGCCAGGGCAGTGACCTGCGCGCCGCCCATCGCATGGAGGTTTTCAATGTGTTCGCAGCCCATGCTGCCGCAACCGATGATGCCGTAGCGTATGTCGTCCATGTGTGCTTTCAACCCCTTCAACCCTTCAACCCGCCCTGTGTCAGGCCGCCCACCACGCGTTCCTGGAAGATCGCGATCAGCACCGCGATCGGCACGATGGCCACGATCAGTGCGGCCGAGATGATCGGCCACGGGAACGTGAACTCGCCCTGGTACAGCGTGATGCCCACCGGCAGGGTGCGGAAGTTCGGGTTGATCTTCAAGTACTAGAACAGCAGGATCACCACCAGTGTGTCGTGCGACTGCGTGTTGCGCGCGGTGAACACCCCCGGC
>JANNMQ010001117.1:0-3962 GCA_031398045.1 Rubrivivax sp. | reverse complement strand
AACTGTGCTTTTTGCCCAGGGCCAACGGCGGGCTTCTGTGGGCTTGTCAGCGGCAACCCTGCGTATTCAGTGCGTGACCTTGTCCATCAGCCCCATTTCGGGGCTGCTCATCACCTGTTCGATGTCCATCAGGATCAGCATGCGCGCGGCATCGCCGCTTTGCACGGTGCCCAGGCCCACGATGTACTGAGCGTCAACGGCGCCGTTGAATTCGGGCGCGGGCCGCACGTTGTCGCCGCTCAGTTCAAGCACGTCGCTTACCGAGTCGACCACCATGCCCACGGTGCGACCGGCGATGTTCAGAACGATGACCACGGTAAAGCTGTTGTATTCAACCTTGTCCAGGCAAAAGCGGATGCGCATGTCCACGATGGGCACGATCACGCCGCGCAGGTTCACCACGCCTTTGATGAAACTGGGCGCATTGGCAATGCGCGTGGGCACTTCGTAGCCGCGGATTTCCTGCACCTTCAGGATGTCGATGCCGTATTCCTCGGCCCCCAGCCTGAACGACAAGAACTCGCGGGTCGCCAGACTGGCCGGCTGATCAGCCCTGGCCTGTGGCGCAGGGTTGGCGTCTGGCGTGTGGGTAGCAGCGGTGGGCATGGCGGGGTTTGATCCGTGGGTAGGGGGGAAGGCAGGGTCTGCGCATGGGTGGGCTTGCAAAAGGGCCGCGCTGCGCAGGACCGATACCGACAGTTTGCGGTTCGGGGCCATCAAACAGTGCGCAGAAATGGTGACCCACGCGGCCCCAATTTCAGGCCCAGGCTTGGACCCTGTGATTCCAGGCCCCCCTTACAGGCCGCGCCACAATGCTTGCATGGCCCTCTTGCCACCCCCACCAGGCCTGCCCGGCCATCGCCCCCAGGCTGCTCTGTTTGAAGACGACGGCGCGGCGCTTGCGCGAGCGCAATCTGCTGCGGCGCCCGCATTGCTGCCCTTGGCTGAAAGGTTGAGGCCCCGCAGCCTGGATGAGGTGGTGGGCCAGGCCCACCTGCTGGGCCCGGGCCGTCCGCTGCGCGTGGCGCATCAGGCCGCCAGGCTGCCATCGATGATCCTGTGGGGGCCCCCTGGGGTCGGCAAGACCACGCTGGCACGGCTGCTGGTGGGGGCCAGCGAAGCGCAGTTCATCGTCTTGTCGGCGGTGATGGCGGGCGTGAAAGACATTCGTGAGGCGGTCGAGCAGGCCGCTGCCAGCCAACGCGCGGGTCGTTTATCGGTGGTGTTTGTTGATGAGGTGCACCGTTTCAACAAGGCGCAGCAGGACGCCTTTTTGCCGCATGTGGAATCGGGCCTCTTCAGCTTCATCGGCGCGACCACCGAAAACCCGTCGTTCGAGGTCAATTCGGCCCTCTTGTCGCGTGCCACCGTGCATGTGCTCAAGCCACTGGAAGACGCCGACCTGACGCAGTTGCTGGCTCGTGCGCAGACGCTGCTGCAGGCGCCCGCCTTGCAGGCCGATGCGTTGGCTCAGTTGGTGTCGTATGCCGACGGCGATGCGCGGCGGCTGCTGAATGCCTATGAAAACCTGGTCAGCGCCAACCCGGGCTGTGCCCAACTGGGTCTGGTGGAACTGGAGGCCACGCTGGGCGCCTTGCTGCGCCGGGGCGACAAAGGGGGCGACGTCTTTTATGACCTCATTTCGGCGTTGCACAAATCAGTGCGTGGTTCCAACCCCGATGCGGCTTTGTACTGGCTGGCGCGCATGCTGGACGCGGGCGTGGACCCTCGGTATGCAGCCCGGCGCATCGTGCGCATGGCCAGCGAAGACATCGGCCTGGCAGACCCGCGTGCGCTGCGTTTGGCACTGGACGCTGCCGAAGTGTTTGAGCGCCTGGGCTCGCCAGAAGGTGAACTGGCGCTGGCCCAGGCGGTGGCGTACTTGGCCGTAGCGCCGAAGAGCAATGCGGTCTACAAAGCTTGGAACGAGGTGCGTGAACTCGTGCGCCGCGATGGCACCCGCCCCGTGCCTGTGCATCTGCGCAATGCACCCACGCGTTTGATGAAAAACCTGGGCCATGGCGCGGCTTACCGCTATGCACATGACGAAGCGCAGGGTTATGCCGCGGGTGAACATTACCTGCCCGAAGGCCTGAACGACCAGCGCTTCTACGAGCCCGTGGCGCGCGGGCTGGAAGTGCGCATCGCAGAGCGTCTGGCTGAACTGCGCAGGCTGGACCAAGCAGCCCAGGGTAAGCCCGAGGCGCCGAACTGATCGCTGCGAACACTGCGGTCGAACCGATTTTTGCACGGGCTGCAGCGGGGTAACTCCGCCCCGATGCAGGGTTCCCCCAAACCTAGAATGCCGGCGCAGCGTCGCTCTTGCAGGGCCTGAGTTTGGTCTGGAAGTGGTGCCTGAGACGGCGCACTTCTTGCGTATGTACAGCGTCGGCCAAGCCCGGCGGCGACTAACGGAGCGAGTCTCGATGGAAACCTTTTTCCAACAGATCATCAACGGCTTGGTGCTGGGCAGCATGTATGCGCTGGTGGCACTGGGCTACACGATGGTCTACGGCATCATCAACCTGATCAACTTCGCCCACGGTGAAGTGCTGATGGTGGGTGCCATGGTCAGCTGGACGGTGGTGCTGCTGCTGGCTGACAGCGGCATGCCCGGCTGGCTGATGATGCTGATATCGCTGGTGTGCGCCATCGTGGTGTGTGCCGCGCTGAACTTCACCATCGAAAAGTTGGCCTACCGGCCGCTGCGCAACGCACCTCGACTGGCGCCTTTGATCACGGCCATGGGCATGAGCCTGCTGCTGCAGACGCTGGCCATGATCATCTGGAAGCCCAACCCCAAGCCTTACCCCATCCTGCTGCCCAGCGACCCCATCAACCTGGGCGGGCCCGTCATCAGCGTCACGCAGTGCCTGATCCTGGGCCTGACCGCAGTCATCCTCGCTTCGCTGATGTACCTGGTGAACAAAACCAAACTCGGCCGCGCGATGCGGGCCACAGCTGAAAACCCGCGCGTGGCCGCGCTGATGGGCGTGAAGCCTGACATGGTTATTTCAGCCACCTTCATCATTGGTGCTGCGCTGGCGGCGGTGGCGGGCGTGATGTGGGCAGCGAACTACGGAACGGTGCAGCATGCGATGGGCTTTTTGCCCGGTCTGAAAGCATTCACGGCAGCGGTGCTGGGTGGCATCGGCAACCTGGGCGGTGCGGTCGTGGGCGGCATCTTGCTGGGCCTGGTGGAGGCACTGGGCGCCGGCTACCTGGGTGACTTGACGGGTGGTGTGCTGGGCAGCCACTACGCCGACATCTTTGCCTTCGTGGCGCTCATTCTGGTGCTGACGCTGCGGCCGCAGGGCCTGCTGGGCGAACGCGTCGCAGACCGCGCTTGAGGCTGGAGCACAACATGAAAAACAAGATCGTCGTTTTCATTCTTTGCGCGCTGGCCTTGATAGCGCTGCCGCTGTTTGCACAGCAGTTTGGGCAGGGCTGGGTGCGCATCATGGCGCTGGCGCTGCTGTATGTGTTGTTGGCGCTGGGCCTGAATATCGTCGTTGGCTACGCCGGTTTGCTGGACCTGGGATTTGTGGCCTTCTACGCGGTGGGCGCCTACATGTACGCGCTGCTGGCCAGCCCGCACCTGATCGAGAATTTCCCGTGGATCGCAGCGGTGTTCCCGACCGGCATGCACACCCCGATCTGGCTCGTCATCCCGCTGGCGGCGGCGCTGGCGGGGCTGGCGGGTGTGCTGCTGGGCACGCCGGTGCTCAAGCTGCGCGGCGACTACCTGGCGATCGTCACGCTGGGCTTCGGCGAGATCATCCGCGTGTTCATGAACAACCTCGAGCACCCGGTCAACATCACCAACGGCCCGCGCGGTCTGGACCGCATCGACCCGATGATCATCGGCCCCTACGCCGACCCCTGGATCAACTTCGGCAAGAAGCTGCAGATCGGCGACTTCACGATCCCCTCGGTGACGCTGTACTACTACCTGTTCCTGG
>JANNMQ010001136.1:0-1668 GCA_031398045.1 Rubrivivax sp. | reverse complement strand
CGGTATCTACGAACACATGCTGCGTCGTTTTATCGATGACCTCTGCGACGCACCGCAGGCCTTTCAGGCCAGCGTGGCGGCAGCCGACGCCACGGCCATGGCCCGCTTGTTGCACACCATCAAAGGCGTGGCCGCCACGCTCGGCGCCAGCGCCCTGGCGGCTGACGCAGCGCGCGGAGAAACTGCCTTGCTAAGCCTCGACGCGGGGGCTGACGTGGCAAGTCTGTGCGCCAGCACGTCCCGTCAGGCCGTCAGGGCCATCGCCGCTGCACAGCCGGGTCTGTCGGCGTTGGCACAAGCCCTGCGGCAGGCGTCGGAGCAGCGGGCTCCGAAAAGCGCCGGGGCAACAGCCCAGGCCGATCCCACCGCGCTGCGCCAGGGCCTGCAACGGCTTGTTATGCTGCTGGCCGACTCCGATATGGCCGCCCTCGACGCCATGGCAACGCTGCCCAGGCCCTTCGCCAGCAACCTGCAGGCGCAGCTGCAATCGTTGGATGCTGCGGTCACAGGCCTCGATTTCGAGCCCGCGCTGCGGCAGTGTGAAGGCTTGCTGGAGGCGCTGCGAGCGCTGGAAACGCTGCAAACATGACACACCCCCCTCTCTCAGACCCCGGTGCAGCGCCCAGCGAAGCCCCGCAGGTGCGCCGCCCGCGCTTGCTGGTGGTGGACGACCAGCCGCTCAACATCCAGGTGCTGTACGAAGCATTTTCTGCCGATCACCAGGTGCTGATGGCCACCGGCGGCGCGCAGGCGCTGGCCTTGTGCGCCAGCCAGCAGCCCGATCTGGTGCTGCTGGACGTGGTGATGCCCGGCATGGATGGTCACGAGGTTTGTCGCCAGCTGAAGGCCAACCGCACCACCTGCGACATCCCGGTCATATTCGTCACCGCCCACCACGACGAAGCGGCCGAGACGATGGGGCTGGACATCGGTGCGGCTGACTTCATCTCCAAGCCCATCAACCCCAAGATCGTGCGTGCCCGCGTGCGCACCCAGCTGACGCTGAAAGCCCAGTCCGACCTGTTGCGCCAATGGGTCTACATCGACGGCCTCACGGGTGTTTTCAACCGCCGCCATTTCGACGAGCGCCTGGTTCTGGAATGGGCGCGTGCCGCGCGCAGCGGCGCGGCGCTGGCGGTGGCGCTGCTGGATGTTGACTTCTTCAAGCGTTTCAACGACCGCTATGGCCACCAGGCCGGTGACGATTGCCTGCGCCGTGTGGCGGCATGCCTGAAAGCAGGCGTGCGGCGGCCGGGTGATTTGGTGGCGCGCTATGGCGGTGAAGAGTTTGTTTGCCTGTTGCCCGAAACCGATCTTGCTGGCGCGATGGTGGTGGCTCGCCAGCTGGGCGCGGCGGTTCACGCCATGCAGATCGAGCACGGTGATTCGGCAGCCGCCCCTGTGGTTACGGTCAGCCTGGGCGTCTGCAGCTGGCCCCGGCGGTTGGCCTCCAAGGCGGGCGCTGAGATTGCAGCCAGCACTGCCGATCTGCTGCGCCAGGCCGATGCCCAGCTCTACATCGCCAAGTCCAGCGGCCGCCACCAGGGCTGTGGCGTTGCGCTGACTTCAAGTTAGATTGCCGCTGTCACCGCAGCGGCACCTGGCTGCGGTGCCGCAGGCTGACGGCCTGGGCGTTGACAGCCACTGCAGCAGCGCGCTGTGCAGCGC
>JANNMQ010000961.1:0-1538 GCA_031398045.1 Rubrivivax sp. | reverse complement strand
CAATCTTCAGCCGGTCCACGCTGTGCACCCAGTCAAAAGCCTCGGCCACGGGGCGTGTTTTGTTGCTTTGCAGCGGGCCGATCAGGTGCCACTGCAGCTGCGCACGCAAGTCGGCCAGTGCGGCCACCTTGTCCAGTGCTTCTTGCACGTAGTTTTCGCCAAAAGCGCACTGGCCGGCTGCAAAGGCTGCCCGCACCTGTGCTGCGGGCTGGGTCTTGCTGACTGCCAACAACTGCACACTGTTGACGGGCCGGCCAGCGCTGGCAACAGCAGCGCCTATGCGGTGCTTCACTTTTTGCAGGGCTTGCGCGATGCTCTCCATAATCGGGCAAGCTTAAACGCTGCCACGCGCGCCACCACCTTCGCCGCTGGGGCGCCTCGACAGGGAAACACCACACAAGCATGGACATCACGCAGTTGCTGGCCTTTTCGGTCAAGAACAAGGCTTCCGACCTGCACCTGTCGGCCGGGCTGCCGCCGATGATCCGCGTGCACGGCGACGTGCGCCGCATCAACGTGGAGGCGCTGGAGCACAAGCAGGTGCACGCCATGGTGTACGACATCATGAACGACGCCCAGCGCAAACACTATGAAGACACGCTGGAATGCGACTTCAGCTTCGAGATTCAGGGCCTGGCGCGTTTTCGCGTGAATGCGTTCAATCAAAACAGAGGCGCGGGCGCCGTCTTCCGCACCATTCCCAGCAAGATATTGACGCTGGAACAGCTGGGCACGCCCAAGGTGTTTGCCGAACTGGCGCTGAAGCCGCGTGGCCTGGTGCTGGTCACCGGCCCCACCGGCAGCGGCAAAAGCACCACGCTGGCCGCGATGGTGAACCACCTGAATGAAAACGAATACGGCCACGTGCTGACGGTGGAAGACCCGATCGAATTTGTGCACGAGAGCAAGAAATGTTTGATCAATCAACGGGAAGTAGGCCCGCACACGCTGAGCTTCAACAACGCCTTGCGCAGCGCGCTGCGTGAAGACCCCGACGCCATTCTGGTGGGTGAACTGCGCGACCTGGAAACCATCCGGCTGGCACTCACCGCCTCAGAAACCGGCCACCTGGTGTTTGGCACGCTGCACACCAGCAGCGCGGCAAAAACCGTGGACCGCGTGGTTGACGTGTTTCCGGCGGCCGAAAAAGAAATGGTGCGCGCGATGCTGAGTGAATCGCTGGTGGCGGTGATCTCGCAAACCCTGTGCAAACTGAAAGACGGCACGGGCCGCGCCGCGGCCCACGAGATCATGCTGGGCACCAGCGCCATCAAAAACCTGATCCGCGAAAACAAGATTGCGCAGATGTACAGCAGCATCCAGACGGGGCAGAACCTGGGCATGCAGACGCTGGACCAGAACCTGGCCGACCTGGTGCGACGCAACATCATCAGCGCGGCTGAAGCGCGGTCGAAAGCCAAGATTCCCGAGAACTTCCCAGGGTAGAAGCATGGACCGCGACCAAGCAGCCAAATTCGTCAACGACCTGCTGCGGCTGATGGTCAGCCGCAGTGGGTCTGACCTGTTCCTCACCGCCG
>JANNMQ010000903.1:0-2308 GCA_031398045.1 Rubrivivax sp. | reverse complement strand
CCCTGCGCATCGCTTTGGTCAACCTGCACGCCGAACCCGCCCCCGCCGGCATGATGGACGTGGTCTTAGGCCCAGGCTGGCCCGGCATCCTGCTGCACGAGGCCATCGGCCACGGCCTGGAAGGCGACTTCAACCGCAAGGGCTCCAGCGCGTTCTCGGGCCGCATCGGCCAGCGCGTGGCGGCCAAGGGCGTCACGGTGCTGGACGACGGCACCATTGCCGACCGGCGCGGTTCGCTCAACGTGGACGACGAGGGCCACGCCAGCCAGCGCAACGTGCTGATCGAGGACGGGATCCTGCGCGGCTACATCCAGGACGCCTTGAACGCCCGCTTGATGGGCGTGGCGCCCACCGGCAACGGCCGGCGCGAAAGCTATGCGCACATCCCGATGCCGCGCATGACCAACACCTACATGCTGGGTGGCGACAAGGACCCCGAAGAGATCGTGGCCAGCATCAAGAAAGGCCTGTACGCCACCAATTTCGGCGGTGGCCAGGTCGACATCACGTCCGGCAAGTTCGTGTTCTCGGCCAGCGAGGCCTACTGGGTGGAGAACGGCAAGATCCTGTACCCGGTCAAGGGCGCCACCATCGTGGGCAACGGGCCGGACGCGCTGACGCGGGTCAAGATGATCGGCAACGACATGAAGCTCGACAGCGGCGTGGGCACCTGCGGCAAGGAAGGCCAGAGCGTGCCGGTGGGGGTGGGGCAGCCGACACTGCGCATCGACGGCCTGACCGTTGGCGGCACCGCGTGAGCCACCGCCTGCAAGACGTCGCCCGAAGGCCTTGTGGTACATTCCCGCCCGATGCGTAAGCAAAGCGTTTTCTTTTTTGGCTACTACTGGTTCTCTGACCCCACCGGCGGTCGAGAGTCCTGAGCGTACCCAACCAAAACGCGCAAGGAACTCCCCAAGAACCGCCGGAACCCCCGGCGGTTTCTTTATGCCTTTTTCACTTTGACCCGCAGGAGCCACGATGAACGCTTCGAACGCCACCGCCAGCGAACCCTGGTATGCGCATCCCGTCGACAAGACCAGCGAGACCGACGACGAACGCATCAAGGACATCACCGTGCTCCCCCCTCCCGAACACCTGATCCGGTTCTTCCCGATCCGCGGCACGCCCGTGGAGGCGTTGATCAAGGACACCCGGCGCCGCATCCACAACATCATGGCGGGGGAGGATGACCGGCTGCTGCTGGTGATCGGACCCTGCTCGATCCATGACCCGCAGGCGGCCCTGGAGTACGCCCGGCGGCTCAAGGATGTGCGCGCCAAGCACGCCGGCACGCTGGAGATCGTGATGCGGGTGTATTTCGAGAAGCCGCGCACCACCGTGGGCTGGAAGGGCCTGATCAACGACCCGTACCTGGACGAGTCCTTCCGCATCGACGAGGGGCTGCGCATCGCCAGGCAGTTGCTGATCGAGATCAACCGCGCCGGCCTGCCCGCCGGCAGCGAGTTCCTGGACGTCATCTCGCCGCAGTACATCGGCGACCTCATATCCTGGGGCGCGATCGGTGCTCGCACCACGGAAAGCCAGGTGCACCGGGAACTGGCGTCCGGCCTGTCGGCGCCGATCGGCTTCAAGAACGGCACCGACGGCAACATCCGCATCGCCACCGACGCGATCCAGGCCGCTGCCCGCGGGCACCATTTCCTGTCGGTCCACAAGAATGGCCAGGTGGCGGTGGTGCAGACCAACGGCAACAAGGACTGCCACGTGATCCTGCGCGGCGGCAAGACCCCCAACTATGACGCCGCCAGCGTGGCGGCAGCCTGCCGCGACCTCGAAGCGGCGAAGCTGCCGGCCACGTTGATGGTCGATTGCAGCCATGCCAACAGCAGCAAGGAGCACCAGAAGCAGTTGCTGGTGGCGCGGGACATCGCTTCGCAGGTGGCCGGCGGTTCCCGCAACGTCTTCGGCCTGATGGTGGAAAGCCATCTCCAGCAGGGGGCCCAGAAGTTCACGCCGGGACAGGACCAGGCCGGCGCCCTCGAATACGGAAAGAGCATCACCGATGCCTGCCTGGGCTGGCCCGATTCGCTGGAGTTGGTGGAGACGTTGTCCCAAGCCGTCACTTCACGTCGAAAGAGATGACCTGAAAAGCCCCCCGCCTTTACAGAAAGTAACACGGCTACTACATTGGCTGCCGGTGTCGGCCCTGCGCCCGCATCGGCAACGTATGTCTCTAGAACTTCCCATCCTGCGCGTCGGCCTGGCCGGCTTCACGCTTGCGCAACAGGAGCAGTTGCACCAGTCGCTGGCGGATGCCGGTTCCGACAGTGCGCTCTGGGACATCGGC
>JANNMQ010000850.1:0-4699 GCA_031398045.1 Rubrivivax sp. | reverse complement strand
CGCATCACCTTGTCAACCGCACAAAGCAGGATGTCGTGTTCCTCGAGGTAGGGGATCGGAGCGCCGGTGACTCGGTGAGCTACCCGGACGACGATGTTCTTGCCGTCTATGGGTCGGACGGCTGGACCAGACCATCGCCGTGGGCCGGCAGAACCGCAGCGAAAACCGCACCAGCGCCGGCCTGGCGTTTTCGCTGGCGTGCCGCGCGATTGTGATGGCCGAGCGCGGCCAGTTCCGCCAAGCCTATGCGTGCTTCGACGAAGCCGTTTCTTGCATAGGCCGCCAGAACCATGCGGTGGGCGCCTCGGTGCACGGCTGGCGCGCGGCCGTGCTGCTGTGGCAAGGTCGCTGGAATGATGCACGTGTTGCGGCAGCAGACTCACGGCGCGTGGCCGAGGCCACACACAGCCTGCTTCAGCTGTCGATTGCGCGCGCCATCAGTGCCTTCGCCGACTGGATGGAGCTGCGCCAGCCCGACAGCCTGGCGACCATCGTCGAGGTGATGGAGTGGCTCAAGCCGCACGACAGCCGCCTGTACCGATCGCTTTGTCACGGCTGGCTGGCTGAAGGCTTGCTGCACCTGGGCCGGCAGGCGCAGGGGCGCGCGCATGCAGGGCAGGCGCTTTTGCGGGGGCGAGAACGCGACTTGCTGGGCCTGCCTATGAGCTGCCGCGCCATGGCACGCGACGCTGCGGCGCAGGACCCCGGGCAAGCCGAGCGTTACCTGGCCTGGGGCCTGCGCGGCGCGCGGCGGCGCGGCTCGGCGCACGAACTGGCGGCGATGCAGCTGTGCGCTGCGGAGATCGCCGCCCAACGGGGCGATGGTGCACGCGCCTTGGGCCTGCTGGAGCCGGCTTCAGCCGCCTTTACGCAGATGGAGATGGCTTGGCACGTGGCCCGCGCGGCCGCGCTGCGCCGCCAGTTGTAGCCCGCTCCGGCGGGGTCAAGATCAGCAGCACGGGGGAGCCCGTCGGTCGCAGGGTGCCGGCCTTCATTAGGCTGCCGATCAGCGCCAGCAGCACGCCCATGGCCATCTCGTAGCCGGGGCAACCGTGCACGGTGGTGTCTTTGCCGCTCTCGTGGTGATCCCGGCCGAACACCAGCACGTCGGGCGCGTCAGGGTCCGTCAGTGCCGACTCCAGCCCTAGAGCGACGCGCTTGCCCGGGCTTGTGTCGGGCTTGCCGTCCTCCACGGGACTGCGAAAGGCCATCGTGGGCACTGGGTTCTTGCGGATGGCGGCCATCAGCGGTTTGCGCAGCGCAGCCTTGGCTTCGTCATAGCTGAGATCCGCCGTGGTGGGCGAGTGTTCGAACAGGCTTTGCTGGTGAACCCAGAAAGAAGAGCCCTCCTCGAGCCAGGTTTGCACCACGCGCAGGAAGTTGGACTGCACCGACGGTGTAAAGCCCAGCATCGTGCCAGCGATGTTGTCGGCCAGGAACTCTTCAGACCGCGTGCCAGCCAGTGCGGCATTGATGCCTTGCGACAGCCGGTGCGCTTTCAGGTCGGGCTTGCCGGCCAGCCATTGCCCCACCGCGTCGCGCACCGCCTTTGCGTGGGCCCGGCCATCGATGGCGAAGTCGGGATGCGGATGCGGCATGAACATGTAGCGCGACGCCGGCCCCAGGCTGCCGGGACAGCGGGGCGCGCCAGGCGGACCCGGCTGATAGCCACCTTGGGACAAATTGGCATCGTCCGGCACGCCAAACCACAGCCTGCAGAGCTGGGCTAGCACCCAGCTGCTGAAGTCCGACAGGTCGACGGGCCGGCGCACCACGTCCCCGTCCACGCTCGGGAGTGAAGGCAGGGCTTTTAGGAAGGCCTGCGCGAATTCTCGTGTCGCACTGAAAGCTTCATGCTCGCGCACCTTTGCAATCTCGTCCTTCACCCCCAGCTCCTTGATGCGCCGCGGATGCGAAGGATCCATGCCCAGCAGGTTCAGGCCGATCGAGCCCTCCATCCGCTCGTCGTAGCCTGCAACCGAATACTTTGTGCCGTTGTCCCTCAGGACCGTGAGCACTTCGGCCAGTGTTCCCACCAGGTGCCCGTAGGCACCGTCTTGCGGCGCCAGTGAGTTGCCCTTGCGAACCCAGCCCCAGGCCGCCTCGCTCTTGCTGCGGTCCTCAAGCAAAGCTCGAGCAGCCTCGAGCTCGCTCAGGCCCGGCGGCGGGTGCGAGAGCTGGGTTGCGACCGGCTTGGTGAAATCCGTCAGGGTTTCCAGCACGGCCAGCGAAGGCACAAACGCATAGAGGCCCCACTGCAACTGGACCAGCGGTTTGTCCGACATCTTCTCGCGATTCACCTTGCCGTCGGCCAGGTAGCGGAAGGTGTATTCCTCGCCTTCCTTCGGCACGTGCAGCAGGGGGTCGACTTGGGCGGAACCCACCCCGCTGGCATTGCCGCCGGCCACCCAGCGTTGGATGACCTCGAACTGTTCTGAAATGCTGGCGCAGTAGGCCATGAACATCACACCCCGCTCGGACGTGCGGTCCGAGGCGGAGTGCAGCCCCCATGACATACCGCGGCGCAAGATGCGTGGTGTGTAGGTACGGCCATCGCGCGGGTTCGTGCGCCGAATGTGCGAATGGAAGGGACACGCGTCGCTGGCGACCTGCGATTTGAAATCGAAGTCGTTGTCGTGTTTGGCGTCCCCCGGCTTGCCATGCAGCGGGGTGCCATCCGCGGAGCGGCCGACCATCGTCTCGAGCAAGGTTTTGCCGTGTGCGCCAGGCAGCGCTTTCATCTCGTCAAGTCGGTCCATGAACTGGCGCAGCTTGCGCACCGCAAGAAAGGTGCCGTTGTGCAGGAAGAGGTTGCGGTCTGCCAACTTGGGGGTCGCGTCGCCCCTGTCGTTGGCATACCCGAGAATCAATTCGCCCGCCGAAACCTGGTCGTTGCTGTAATGGGTCGATCCGCTTGCCGCCGCGTGCAAGTTCGGCTGGCTCAAGCCGTCAGCGTGGTCCATGTGCCCTACGGCATGATGGCCATGCTTGTCGCGGTAGCTGCGCATCGGTTCGACCGCGAGCACGCGCAGGCCGGTCTCAATCTGGCCGAGGGCCTGCATTGCGGCTTCGAGCCGGGGGTGCAGTGGGTCGATGTTCTCCTTGTCCTGCAGCCGCACCTGCACCAGCAAATGGACCGCGTGAAAGTCCACACGTTGTCCGCTCTGGTTGTCCAGGAGCTTAGGCCGGGTCCATCGATCCGGGTGGTTGGTGCGCAGATCCCCCAGCAGCGCTGACCGCGCCTCCATGCCTTCAAACAGCTCTTGCGGCAGGTGCGCCAACTGGTCGGGCGTGACGCCGAGCGCTTCCAGGCCCGCGTAGGTGAATCCCACCAGGTAGCCGATGTCGCCTGTGGGCACGGGGCCGCACGACTTGGCAAGATGGGCTATGTGGACCAGCGCCTTCTGCGGGTCTTTGACTTGCAGCAGCACCAGGCAGCCGTGTGTCATTTTTTCGCCGACACCCAGCACGTGCGCCTGCAGTGCCGCGCTGTCAACAGCCATCTCAGGCTTTGAGGCGGGCTCATCCTTCTTGTCCCAGTTCAGCCATTCCAGTTCGTCGCGAAGCAACTTGCCCTTGATCGTGTCCCACTTCGCCGCAACTGCGACGAGCTTCGGGTCCTGGCCCGGTTCTCGTGTCTTTTGCTCGATCTGCTGCATGAACCGGATAGGGACTTCCAACGCATGCTGGGCGAACTTGAGCAGGACCGGCCCGTCGGCGTATGGTTGGAAATAGGTCCTCAGCCGGTACAGGCCCTTCAGTGTGCGCGAAGGCAGTGCCAGGGCGCGCTCGGGGTCTAGCCAAGCCTTTGCCAGCGCGTCCTGCTGCCGTTGCTGCATGGAGTCCAGGCGATACCGGGCCAGCACCTCGTCGGTTGCGCCGTCGCGCTGCAGCAATTCTGCGTTTGCAAGATAGCGGCCGTCGTTGACCGAGCGCGTTGAGTCGGCAAAGAACAGCCCGGCGGGCACCTCGTACCGACGCACCCAGTCGCAGTAGGCCTCGAAGGTGGCACCCGAGCCGGGGTAGTCCGGCGAGTGGCAAAACAGCAGGTCGAGCAGCGGGCCAATGTCGCGCTTGATCACCCGCATGTACGGCTCCCAGGCACCGTCGAAGGTGACGTTGAGCGAAAGGCGCCAGGTGCCGAAGTCTGCGGGCATACCCGCCGGCCCGGCTTCGGGCTTGACCAGTGCATAGCGAAAGCCGTGGATGAGGCCAAAGCGCCCGACCACGTCGGGGAAGACGTGCCAGAGCTCCGATTCGTTGCGGTTCTGGCGCGCTGCATGCAAGGCAGTCAGCACCTTGCCCAGCCGCTCGACATAGCTGATGGGCTCGATGCCCGGAACCATACCGGTATGCAACGGGGCGAGGACCGCAAGGTTGGTGATTCCGGCTAGGCCTGTTGAACGGGTGCGAACCTTGTCGTTCATATGGTCTTCCTTGTGGTGGTGCGCGGGCCGTCCTCGGGCGTGGATGCGGGCGCGCTGAGGTCATTGAGAAACACGATCGCTTGGCCCTTTACCGCCAAGAGTGCAGTGCGCAATCTGGCATGTGATGCGGGTGCCGCCACGGCACATCGTAAGTTGCGATGACAGATTCTCCGAGGAAGTGGAGCCGGCACCACCATGTCCGTGGGCACCACGGACACGCGCCTGCGCTGAGAGTCTTTCAATCCTGCCCGCTCACCGCCCCAGATCGCGCC
>JANNMQ010000736.1:0-2019 GCA_031398045.1 Rubrivivax sp. | reverse complement strand
AGGCGTGGTGCGTTGGGCGTCGCTCACCCAGCGCAGGTAGTTCTCAGTGGCCGCAGCCGGCGCGGTTTCGCGCCCGTCGTAGGCCGTCACCTTGCCGGTGGCGGGGCTGTAGTGCAGCATGAAAGCGCCGCCGCCGATGCCGGAGGACTGCGGCTCCACGATGTTCAACACCATCTGCGTGGCGATGGCCGCGTCCACCGCGCTGCCGCCCTTTTTCAGCACCTCGCAGCCGGCCTTGGTGGCCAACGGGTTGGCGGCCACCACCATGAAACTGCGTGAAAAGGCGGTCTTCTTGCTGGCAAAGCCGGTGGCAATCTCGGGTGCACCGTTCAGCCCCGGCGTGCCGGGGTCGTACACCGCGCCACTGGTGCTGTATTGCAAGCAGGCGTTCTGGCCCACCAGGTCTTCGGGGTCGTCGTTGCCACCACCGCAGGCGGCCATCAGCAGGGCAGCGCCCAGCAGAGAAACCGCCGGGCGGGCGGGCGAAAACAGTCGACGGTTCAACTCGAACATGGTGCAGCCTTTGCGAAGGAAGTCACAAGCATGCCATGGTGTGAGCCCCGCTGCTTGCTGGCCACCCGGGTCAACCCGCGCCCGCTGCAGCTTGGCGCGGATGCGACACTGCGCGCCCATGCGCATGGCCGACATCCTCTACACCCAGGGCTTTGGCACCCGCCGCGACTGCATCGGGCTGGTGACCAGCGGCGCCGTCACGGTGTCGGGCCGGGTGGTGGAAGACCCCGACGAAGTCCTGGCCACCGATGCCCTGGTGTTCACCGTAGCCGGCCAGGCTTGGCCTTACCACGCGCGGCTGTTGGTGCTGATGAACAAGCCCGCCGGCTTTGAGTGTTCACGCGACCCGCAACACCACCCCAGTGTGCTCAGCCTGCTGCCAGAACCGCTGCGAAACCGAGGCGTGCAACCCGTGGGCCGGCTGGACCAGGACACCACGGGCCTGCTGCTGTTGACCGACCAAGGCCCGTGGCTGCACCGCTTGACCCACCCCAAGCGCCATGTGAACAAAACCTACCGTGTGAACACGTCGCGCGATGTTGAAGCCGCCCAGGTGGCGGCGCTGCGGGCCGGTGTGCTGCTGAAGGACGACCCCCAGCCGGCGCGCGCCCAAGCGTGCGAGCTGCGCGGCGCGCGGGAATTGATGCTGACCATCAGCGAAGGCCGCTACCACCAGGTCAAGCGCATGCTGGCGGCGGTGGGCAACCATGTGCAGGCGCTGCACCGGGTCAGCTTCGGGCCTTGGTGCTTGCCAGACGACCTGTCGCCCGGGCAGTGGCGCTACCTGCCGCCGCTGGATTGACCTGCACCGTTGCACACACAGATGCTGTGCCGGGCGGTGGGTTGAAGGGGATGCAGGGGTTATGCAGCTTCAGCTGGCAAACCCAATGCGTCAGCGTAGATACGCAGGTAGGTTTTGGCTGCCAAGTCCCAATTGAAGCGCCGCGCATGCTGCTGCACCGCTGCCGCCTGCGCCGCTGCGCACTGCAAGCCTTTTTCGACCACATGGCGCATGGCCAGCGGCTCAAAACTGTCGAAGTAGTGCGCAGCATCACCACCCACCTCGGGCAGCGAAGTCAGGCGCGACAGGAAAACCGGCTTGCCGAAGTACATGGCTTCAATGGGCGGCAAGCCAAAACCTTCGGTGAAGCTGGGGAAGACAAAACCTGCACAGTGGGCGTAGGCCCAGGTTTTCTGCACCTCGGATATGCCCAATCTGAAGTGCACATGGGGCAACCGGTTGGCTCGCTGCAGGGTTTGTGTCTCTGCGGAGTCGGGGCCGCACATCAAGAAATCCATCTCGGGCCAGACTGCCGCCAGGCCCAGAGAAATGTAGGAACAGTCGGCAGAAAAAAAGCGGAAAGCGTTTTTTTCTGTGACCAAAGGGCGCTGGCAATTGTTGGCATTTGCTGGAATTTGCTGGCAATCGCTGCAACGACTGCCCAGATCATCGCGCCTGCCCCCTTTCATTGCGGGGTCAGATGCGCTCAAAAAATTGTCAGCGCT
>JANNMQ010000714.1:0-1572 GCA_031398045.1 Rubrivivax sp. | reverse complement strand
CGACAGGCAGCGGCAGGCCGGTGGCCAGCAGGCTGGCGTGCCAGGCGGCTGAAGCGGGTGGAGTGGTGTCCGTGCCGCCGTCCTGCGCAGCGCTGTGCTGTGCCATGCCCAGGCCCTGCAGCAGCCGGTCCAGCTTGCCGGGTGCGGGTTCCAGGTATTCAACGCGGGTGTCGGCGGGCAACTTGGCCAGCTTGATCGCTGCTGCCACGGCGTCGCCCTGGTTACCCAGGCGGTCGACCAGGCCCTGGGCCAGCGCATCCTTGCCGCTCCACACACGGCCCTGTGCGCGTTCGTTGATCTTCTCTGGTGTGCTCTTGCGCGCGGTGGCCACCAGCGTGATGAAGTCGCGGTAAACCCCGTCCACCGCGCTTTGCATCAGCGCCACGAAGCGGCTGTCCAGCGGGCGGCGCGGGTCGCGCTGGCCGGCCAGCCAGGTGGTGGTGGCGCCTGCAGTGTTCACGCCCAGCTTGTTCAGCGCGCCAGCTGCCGACGGCAGCACACCCACCACGCCAATGCTGCCAGTGATGGTGGCTTCGTCAGCAATCACCTCGTCGGCGGCCATGCTGATCCAGTAGCCGCCGCTGGCCGCCAGGCCGGCCATGCTCACCACCACCGGTTTGCCGGCTTTTTGCATCAATGCCAATTCACGGCGCACCATTTCGCTGGCGGTGGCGCTGCCGCCAGGTGAATCCACGCGCAGCACCAGCGCCGCAATGTCGTCGTTGTCGCGCGCCTTGCGTATCAGGTCGGCGGTGGACAGGCCGCCCACCGTGCCCGGGCCGGCGCGGCCGTCGACGATGGTGCCCTGCGCCACCACGATGCCCACCGCCTTGCCGCCCTTGCGCGGCTTGATGCGCGGCAGGTAATGGGTCAGGCTGACCTGGGCGAAGCTTTTGCTGTCGTTGTCCAGCGCACCCTTGTCGATCAGCGCCTGGCGCATTTCGTCGCGCGTTTTCAGCGCGTCCACCCATTTGCGTTTGACGGCCCAAACCGCTGCGTTGCCCTGTTCGGCCTGCAGGCTGGCGGGCAGGCTGTCGATGGCCGCGGCCACGCTGCCAGCGGGTTGTTTGCGGGCTTTTTCTATGCTGTCGGTGGTGCTGGCCCACAGTGTCTTCAACAGCGCGCTTTCGGCCTCCAGGGTTTCGGGTGACGGGGCGCTGGCCACAAAGGTTTCAACAGCGCTTTTGTACTTGCCGGCACGTACCACCTGGGCGGTGAGACCCAGCTTGTCAAACAAGTCTTTGTAATAGGCCCGGTAGCGGCCATAACCTTCCACATACACGTTCCCCATGGGGTTGAGCCACAGCTCGCTGGCATGGGCGGCCAAAACGTACTGGCGCTGGTCGTATTCGGTGGCCCAGGCGTAGACCGGCTTGCCTGCGGCCTTGAAGCGTTCCAGCGCCTGTGCCACTTCGCGCAGCGCCGGCAAGCTGGCGTTCTGCAGGCCTTCGGGCAGCAGCAGCGCATGGGTGATCTTGCTGTCGGTGGCCGCAGCTTCCAGCACGGCCAACACGTCACGCAAGCGCATTTGTTCGGCGTCCACCCCGCTTGAAAGACCCAGCAGCTTTTCAC
>JANNMQ010000707.1:0-6169 GCA_031398045.1 Rubrivivax sp. | reverse complement strand
GGTCTGCAGCGTCGACAGCGTCATGCGCTGCACCTCCATCGCCTGGATGGTGGTGGCCAAAAGGCGGGCGTTTTGCTCCAGCCAGAACTGCACCGTTTTCAACTCCTGGATGCGCTTTTCCAGCTCTGCAGGGTCCAGCGTAGGGGCCACCCACTGGCCCATGTTGGGCAGTCCGGCTCCGGCGCTTTTCAGCAAGCCTTGCAAAAAGTCAAAACCAGGCACCATGCGGGTCAGGTCTGAAGCACTTGTCATTGCGGGTCTCCTCGGGTTGTTGTGGAATGCAGCACGACGCCAAGCGGGCTACACATCATGAACGTTAGCCAGTCAGCAGGTTCCTGATGCCTGCCCCTGTCCAGCACCAGCGCTGGGTTTGTGCAGCATTGTGCGCTTGGCCCGCCCTGCTGGGCGCCCGCAGCGCACAGCACCGTACCGTTCAGCGTGTGCCTTCGGGCAGGCGTATTTTCATCACGCCCTGACTTTGCTCCCAACGCAAGCGGCCCAGCACGTCCATGCCCAGCAAGGGCGCACGCAAGTCGGGCAGTGCAGTCAGGCGCAGGCGCTGCACACGCACGCCGCCTTCCAGCTCCAGGTCGGCCAGCACCACTTGCCCCTGCACCACGCCGCCCGCGGTGTTGGACTGCACAACCCCCACCTGGGGCAGTGCCAGCGCGCGCGCCAGTTCCAGCGGTATGGCGGTGCCGGTGGCGCCAGTGTCGACCAGGAATTCCACCGCCCGCTGTCCACCCGGCCCGTCCAACGCGCCCGGCCAGTGGTAATGCCCGTCAGCCGAGCGCTGGATCTCCAGGTTGCCGCCTTGCAGCACAAAACGCGTGGCGCTTTGCTGCGCCTGCCAGGCTTGCACACCGACAAAAAGGCCCACCCCCAGCAGCAGCCACACCGTGCCGTGTTTCAGCCAAGCGGGAAAATCCTTCACCGGCAGGTTTTCACTGCGGCTTCAAGCAGCCGGCGCTTCGCCGCCAGGTGCTGTCAACTCCAGCGCCGATGCGGTTCCTTGCGGCGCATGCCCTGCGCGCACCCGCTGGTCAATGGCACCAAACACGCTGACGCCCTGTGCGTCGTGCATCTCGATGTGGATGGTGTCGCCAAACTGCATGAAGGCGGTTTGGGGTGCGCCGCCCTGGATGGTTTCGATGGCGCGTGTTTCTGCGATGCACGAAACGCCACAGGCCCAGTCTTTGTTGCTGATGGTGCCACTGCCCACCACGCTGCCAGCGCGCACGTTGCGTGTCTTGGCCACATGCGCAATCAGCTGGCCGAAGTGGAACAGCATTTCCGGCCCGGCATTGCACAGGCCCACACGACGCCCATTCCAGCGGTTTTCGATGTTCAGGTGTACCCGCCCGCCCTGCCAGGCGCTGCCCAGTTCGTCGGGGGTTACCGCCACCGGGCCAAAAGCCGTGGCCGGCTTGGCCTGCAAAAAGCCAAAGCCCTTGGCCAGTTCAGCCGGTATCAGGTTGCGCAGGCTCCAGTCGTTGACCAGCATCAGCAGGCGCACACCATCCAGCGCGCTTTCCGGGCTCGCGCCCATGGCCACGTCGCCCGTGATCACGGCCACTTCGGCTTCGAAGTCGATGCCCCAGTCGGTGCTGGCAAACACCGCGTCGTCGCAAGGGCCGATAAAGTCGTCGCTGCCCCCCTGATACATCAACGGGTCGTCGTAAAAGCTGGCGGGCATGTCGGCGTTGCGCGCCTTGCGCACCAGTTCCACATGGTTCAGGTACGCTGAGCCATCGACCCACTGAAAGGCACGCGGCAGTGGCGCCATACACTGGCGCGGGTTGAAAGCGAACGCATGGCGGGCTTTGCCGCCGTTGAGCGTCGCGTACAGGTCTTCCAGCGGCGGCGAGCGAAAGTTCCAGTCGTCCAGCACCTGCTGCAAGGTGGTGGCAATACCGGTGGCAAAGTGAGCGCTGTTCAGGTCGCGCGAGACCACGGCCAACTGGCCGTCGCGCGATCCGTCTTTAAGGGTGGCAAGTTTCATGCTGCGGTATTGTGCGGTGCCTGTCTGCAGCCCCATCCGCGTGCCAACTACCGTCCACCCCAGCAGCCTGTCTGCCCCATCATCCGGCCCCGGTGCAGCGCGGCGCGTCAGCACGGGGGTGTGGGGTGTTGCCACAGCGGTGGCTGTGGCCTTGCACCTGCTGCTGCTGGGCGCCTGGCCGGGCCTGCCGGGTCAGGCCCTACCGGGTGCAGCAACCAGCAGACCGGACACTGCACCACTGGTGGTGCGCCAGATCACCGCCGGCCTGCCGGCGGCGCCACGCACTGCAGCCGCGGTTTCGGCCGCCCCGAAGGCGCCCGCCCGTGCGGAAAAGGCGCGCGCGCCCACCGGCACAGTCACCCCCTCAGAAGCAACACCCGCGGCTGAAAGCAGCGAACAGCCGCTGCCCCACGCCACTGCGCCTGAAGTTGCAGCCCGCCCAGCCGACGAGCCTGCCAGCACGGCCACTGCGGCTGTGGCTGCGGCGCCTGACTTGACGGCCCATTCGGCACCCCATGCTGAGCGGCACGCTGAGTCCATCGCTACACCCAACGCGGCCAGCGTCGACGGCACGGCCCCGCCCACCTACCGCACGCAAGCCGCGCCCGCAGCCACCTTGCTGTTTGACTTGAAACGCGGCCTGGCCGGTGGCCAGGCGGTGCTGACCTGGCGGCCCGACATGGCCACGGCCACCTACACGCTGACGCTGCAAGCGCAGGCTTTTGGCATCGCCGTGGCCGGCTGGTCCAGCAGCGGACGGTTTGACGCTGCCGGCATGGCGCCCGAGCGCTACGCAGAAAGCCGCCGCAACCGCGAAGTGCGTGCCACCAACTTTCAGCGTGCAGCCCACAAGATCAGCTTCAGCGCCCAGGCCAACGAATTTCCGCTGGCCGCGGGTGTGCAGGACCGCAGCAGCTGGATGCTGCAACTGGGCGCCATACTGCAAGCCCAGCCCGAGCTGGCGCAGCCCGGTGCGCAAGTCACGATGGTGGTGGTGGGCACCCGAGGTGCACCCGAGCCTTGGGTCTTCACGGTGCTGAACCGCGCGCCGCTGACGCTGGGCGGTGGTGACACCGCCACCACGGTGGCCGACGCCGTGCACCTGCTGCGCGAACCGCGCCGCCCTTACGACACCCGTGCCAACGTGTGGCTCGACCCTGCCCGCCATCACTTGCCGGTGAAAGTGCAGATGCTGGTGCATGCCACGGGCGAGGGCCAAGAGTTCGAGCTGCGCCAACTGAGCTTGCCGTAACCGTCCGTGTGAAGCGCCCGCAGGCAAGCTGCCGAATCACAGTCCACCCAGATGCGGCCCTTCAACCCGGGGGACATCATCGGCTTGAAACAACACAGAAGGGCCCAACATCTGAACCTTCAGGAGGTCATCCCATGCAATTGGTCTACAACTCGGACGGCTACGCCGTCATGCAATTCACGCCGCAGCCTGAGGCAGATGCAGCCGAACCAACGGCGGCCCACACCAGTGCTCACCAAGGCGGCTTTGAGATCGTCGACAAGCTGACGCGCAAGGAGATTTATTTGCAAGGCGCTGTCGCCGAAAGTTTTCAAGCTGGCGTTAAGGCGCTGGTTGACCAGGGTAAAGACCCTGCGGCCTTGGAAGACTACATCGCCTGCTACACCGTGTTGGCGCAGCAGCCGGTGTTGCTGCACTGACGACCCGGCATCACTGCACCTATCCCGTGGGGGGCTTGCCCCCAGCCCGGGCCTGGGCGAAGATGGCCCGAGCTGCCCCAACCCCTACCCACGAGGCTGTGCAAGATGACCCGAGCTGCTCTCACGCGTGCTGCCACCGATGCGCGCCAGTTGCTGTCCCCCGGCATGGCAGACGCGTCCGTGATGGATGTGCTGTGTTCGCATTTTGTGCTCACCTTGACCCTGCGCCAGGCCGGCCGCTTCAACCTGCGGCGCGACTGGAACAGCCTGCTGTCGCTGGTGGGCCGCCATCTGGTGTGGCCGGCGCCGGTGTTGACACGGGTGCGCAAATACCTGTTGCAACGCTGCAAGGGCAATACGCACTGGAAAGGTCATGAAGCGCTGACCGACGCAGCCTTCATCGAACGCCACGGCGTCTGGCGTGGCCCCTACGAAGAGGCCACGCTGTTTTTTTATATTGACGAATACATCAAGGACTCGCCCAAGGACCTGCTGACGGTGTTGGGTGCAACCTGCGAATGGCTGGCACGGCGGCTGAAAAAAGAGTCGACGCTGATCGAAAAAAACATCGACGCGCTGGCCGGCTTGCTGCAGCTGAACCCGGCCGAACGTGCACTGCTGCTGTACGGCACCTTGGCACGTTATCAACGTGATCTTCGCGGCCTGCTGGTGGAGTTCAAAGTCAGCAACGCCCAAGAAGCCTACGCCGCGCTGGCCGCGGTGGCCGGCGTCGAAGCCGGTGAAGTGGCCGAAGCGTTGCGTGCCGGCTCGCGGCTGGAACGCATCGGCATGGTGGAAAACCTGATCTCCGAACAAAACATCACCGACCTGGCCGACCTGATGAAGGTCAGTGAACAACTGCCCCCCGTGCTGATGCGCGAGTACCGCGCGCCGGGGGAACTGATGGCCGTCTTCACGCGCCCGGTGCCCAAAAGCGAACTGCAGGTGGCCGATTTCAGCTTTGTACAGTCCGACGCAGATGTGCTGACCGCGCTGCTGAAAAACGCCAACCAGCGCAAGGAGCCCGGTGTCAATGTGCTGCTGTACGGCCCACCCGGCACCGGCAAGACCGAGCTGGCCAAGGTGTGCGCAGCGGCAGCCGGGCTGCAGCTGTACGAGGTGGAATACGCCGACCGCGACGGCAACAGCTTGTCAGGCCGCGACCGCTACCGCAGCCTGCAGATCAGCCAGGTGTTCCTGAAAAGCAGTCCCAAAGTGGCACTGCTTTTCGACGAAGTGGAAGACGTGTTTCCGCCCATCAGCAGCGAAGCCGCGACGCTGATTGCCCGCATGGACAGTTCCGATGCGGCGCCCAGCTCCAGCGTCAGCGGCAAGGCCTGGGTGAACCAGATTCTGGAAACCAACCCGGTGCCGGTGATCTGGGTGACCAACCGCATCGAGCAGATTGACCCCGCCTTCCGGCGCCGTTTTCAGTACCACCTGCTGCTGAAGAGCCCGCCCCCCGGCGCGCGCGAGGGTCTGGTGCTGCGCGCGCTGAAGGGCGCGCCCGTGAGCCCGGGTTTTGCCGCCAAGCTCGCCGAGCGCAAGGGCTTGACGCCGGCGCAGATACGCACGGCGGTGCGTTTTGCCAAATTGGCGCAGCCAGAGTCGAGGGAAATGGCTGCAACGTCCGCGACGGCCGCGACAGCCGCGACGGCCGAAGGGGCCGCAGCGGCCGTTGCAGACATCGCCACACCCACCGCCACGCCCACTGCCACGCCTTTCGAACTGCTGATCGAACGCCAACTGGCCAACGCCGACAAGGCCTTGGGCAGCGCCAGCGGGCGCGAAAAGGGCGCGCGCCGTGTGGTCACGGCGTACGACCTGTCGCTGCTCAATGTAGATAGCCGTTTCGAGGTGCCGCGCATCGTGGAAGCGCTGTCACGACGCGGTCATGGCACCCTGTGTTTCCACGGCGCGCCGGGCACCGGCAAAACGGCGCTGGCCGAACACATCGCACGCGCGCTGGGCCGCCCGCTGATGGTGCGCCAGACCAGCGACATCGCCAGCAAATACGTGGGCGAAACCGAACAGAACATGGCCAAGATGTTTGAAGAAGCCAGCACCGAAGGCGCCGTGCTGTTGCTGGACGAAGCCGACAGCTTCTTGCGCAGCCGCCGCCTGGCCGAGCGCAACTACGAAATCACCGAAGTGAATGAAATGCTGCAGGGCATGGAACGTTTTGCGGGCGTCTTCATCTGCACCACCAACCTGTTTGAAGAACTGGACGAAGCAGCGCTGCGGCGCTTCACCTTCAAGGTGCGTTTTCAGCCGCTGACGGCCGAGCAGCGGCTGCGCATGTTTGTGGCCGAGGCTTTGCAAGGCCAGGCCGCCGCACTGACCGACGAACAGCGCAGCCGCCTGGCCACCCTGGACCTGCTGGTGCCGGGCGACTTTGCAGCCGTGCAGCGGCAGGTTGAAATACTGGCGCAAACGCTGGATCCCGACGAGTTTTTATGCCAACTGGAAGGTGAACACAAAGTGAAACCCGAGGTG
>JANNMQ010000656.1:0-1608 GCA_031398045.1 Rubrivivax sp. | reverse complement strand
CGCGCTCGGCCGACCAGACCAGGCCCAGGCGCGGCACCAGCACCACCGGGCCCCACCGGGTGGACCACACCGTTTGCGACTTCATGGTGAACAGGCCATCGGCGCCACGGCTCATCGTGGCCACGCTGCGCGAGCGCATCTTTTCCGGCTGGCCGTCCACGATGTAGCTGGTGGGGTCACCCGCTGCCAGTTTCAGTTCATGCACCGTGAAGCGTTTGCCGGTGGATACGGTGTGCGACCAGGCCACGTCCTTGTTGAAACCGATGTGCACCACGGCACCATGGCCGGTGGACGCACCCATCACGTCCAGGCGGCCCGGAATGGTCAGGTGCATCTGCCAGAAGCGGTTCACACCGGCCCACGGAAAATGCGGGTTGCCCACCAGCAGGCCGTGGCCGGTGCCGGTGGTGTCCTTGCCAAAAGCCCAGGCATTCGAGCCCAGCGGTGAATCCACCAGCCCCATTTCGCGCGCGTACTGGGTGGCATCGGCCAGGTTCAGTGGTGCAGATGCAGCCGTTGTCGGCGCAGGGTGTGCTGCAGCGGCGGCCTTGGGCGCCGGAGGTTGCGCCGCCAGCCAGGCATCGGCCAGCGCAGCGATGCCAGCCTGCACACTGCCGACTTCGGTCAGGCGCCTGAAATGCGCCTCGGTCATCGGCTGCACCCAGCCCTGGCCCTTGCATGCAACGGGCAGCGCGCCCGCGTTGTCGGCCAGATACCGGTTGTAGCCAGCCACGTAGCCGCGCACCATGTCCTGGGCCTCGGCACTGGCCTGGGCCCAGGCCCGTTCCAGCGCCGCGTCGTCCATGTGGGCGGCCATGAAGAGGTCGATCTGCTCGTTCGGCAGCACCCGCCGCCCCAGCAGCGCGCTGCCAGCGGCGCCAAACGTGCGCGCCCGTTCACCGCGCACGGTGACCAGCTGTTGCGCCGTCTGGCACACGTTGTCTTGCGCGTGAGCGTAGGCCACGCCATAGGCCAGTGTGTGCATGTCGGGCGCGCTGATGTGCGGCACGCCGTGGGCCGTGCGCTGGATGGTGACGGCCTTTTGTGCAGGCACGCTGGGGCCTTGTGCGCAGGCTGCCAACAGCGAGGCGACGATGGTTGCGCTGGCACTGTGCAGTCGATTCATTTGAAGTCTCCGTCCTTGTTTTGGTTGCCGCCGCGCAGCTGCGGTTGCGCGCGGCGACGGCTCGGGTGCAGCCGCCATGCGGGTTGTCTCAGGCCTTGCTTTTCGGTAGCCGCCCCATCAGGTAGAACTCGTCGTTGGGCCGCATGCCGCTGACGTTGGCCATGCGGTTGCTGAGGCCAAAAAAGGCGGTGATGGCGCCGATGTCCCAGATGTCTTCGTCGTCAAAACCGTGAACACGCAGAGACTCGAAATCGCTGTCGTCCACCGTGTGCGATGCGTTGCACACCTTCATCGCGTAAGCCAGCATGGTGCGCTGGCGCGGCGTGATGTCCGCCTTCAGCGGGTTGACCGCAATCTGGTCGGCCACCAGCGGCTTTTTCTCGTACACACGCAGGATGGCGCCATGCGCCACCACGCAGTACAGGCAATGGTTGGCCGCCGACGTGGCGACGATGATCATCTCGCGCTCGCCTTTGGTCAGC
>JANNMQ010000641.1:0-3701 GCA_031398045.1 Rubrivivax sp. | reverse complement strand
GGTCGCCGGGGTCGCCCTGGCGGAACAGGTGCTCGCCGGCTGCCAGTGCGCGTGTCTCCATCAGCGCCGCCAGGCGGTGGCGCTGCTCGGCGTCCAGCCCCGTCATCAGGCTGCTGCTGGCCAGTTCAACGCGCGTGCCGGTGCTTTGGTGGCTGGCTTGTGCCAGCGTCAGCAGGTCGTGCTCGGCGGCTTCGACGGCATGGTCCACATCGGCAAACCAGGCCGTGGGCGACAGTGTCTTGCCGGCAAATTCATGCAAAGCCTGGCCGTGCCGGTCGCCCACGGCAACGGCTGCCAGGCGCAGCGTGACACCGCGCCCGGCCAGCCGCTGTGCGATCTGCCCCAGCACCACCGCGCCCGAGGCGTCGACCAGGCTGACGCGCTTGAAGTCCACCACCACCGCACGGCAGTCGCCTGGCAGGGCCAGCACCTGCGTCGCCAGCCGGTCGGCGCTCCCGAAGAACAAGGCGCCCTCGAGTTCCAGCACGGTGATCTGCGCCCGCAGGCCCTGCAGGGCGGCTTCGTCGTCGGGGTGGTAGATGCGGCGTGACGGCGTCGCTGTGCCGCTGTACTGCCGGCGCAGCAGCGACCGGTTCATGCTGCGAATGAACAGCACCACCGCCAGCAGCGCACCCAGCGCCACGCCGGCCGCCACGCCCAGCGCAATCGTGCAGGCCGCCACCACCGCCACCACGGCCAGGTTGAGCTGCAGGTCGGCGGTGCGCACGCCGCGCCACCACTGGGCCACCAGTTGGTGCGTCCACTGGTCGGCCAGCGACCAGGCCACCATCACCATGATGCCGCCCATCACCACCTTGGGCAGCCAGGCCAGCAGCGGGCTGCCCGCCAGCGCCAGCAGCGCATAGAGCGCCGTGCCCAGCAGCAAGGCCTGCGGCGCGCGGCCGCCGGCGCGCGCCGTGGTGAGCGCGCGCGTGCGGTGCAACAGCACCGGCAGGCCACCGAACACGCCTGATGCGATGTTGGCCGTGCCCAGCGCCAGCAGCTCGCGACTTGCGTCGGTGCGCGTTTGCAACGCCTGGTCCACCGCCAGGCTGTCCAGCACCAGGGCCAGCGTGCCCACCAGCGCCAGCAGGCCGGCCGTGGTGGCGGCAGCGACCGCGTGGCGCTGCAGCAGGCCGCTGTGATCACCCAGCAGCCAAGGTGCCAACACGTCCCACGGCGGCAGGCCTTGCGGCAGCGGCCCCGTCAGCGGGCCCAGCGCCACGCCGGGCAGCAGCCGTGCCAGTGCAAAGTAAGCGGCGGTGCCGAGCAGCAGGCCGATGAAGGTGGCGGGCAACCGCGTGGTGATGCGCGGTGCGACGACGATGCACAGCACCGTGAAAGCCGCCACCGCCGCGGTCGCCCACTGCGTCGTGGCCAGCGCCGCCACGCCCAGTGACGCCCAGGCGCCGTCGGCCCAGCCCAGCAGCGCCGGCACTTGCGACAGCAGGATCAGCAGCGCCACGCCGTTCATGAAACCGGCCAGCACCGGCTGCGGCACGAACTTGGCCAGCTTCACCAAACCCGACAGTGCAAAGGCGATCTGCAGCAGGCCCATGCCGACGACGGCAAGGGCCGTCAGCGCCAGCAGCGCGGCCAGCGCGGTGGGCTGCTGGAGGTCGAAGGCGCGATCGGCCGTCACCTGCACCACCAGGCTGGCCAGGATCAGCACCTGCGCCGCAGTCGGCCCACCAGCCGGCATCGGCCCACGCCCGAGCAGCGCAAACACAAGGCCGCCGACGACCACCGACACAAACGCGGCCGGCATGCCCAAGGCCGCCCCGGCCGGGCCCAGCACGGCGTAGGCCAACAGGCCTTGCGTCAATACACCGGGCAGCGAAGCCAGTGTGCCGGTGGTGGCAGCGCTGACATCACGCGACCATGCAGCCCAGCCCTGCTGATCAGTACCTGCCCGCGGGCGATGCACCTTGCTCACGGGTTTTGGCCGCTTCGAGCCTGGGAATGGGACCTGGACATCGCGAGCCGCAGCCGGGAGGCAAAGTTGAGCGGACAGTGTCGCAGAGTTGCCGGCGTTCGCGGCCACATGGTTGGTATCGGCCACCCCCTGTCGACCACCCCCCAAGCGGCTAGACTGCAAACTGCTTGGGTCATTCTGCGGGAGACTTGACGTGAAGCCGATTGCCCTTTCCTGCCTGGCCATCTGGGCCGCCACTTCTTGCGTCCTTGTGCATGCCGCTGACAGCCCGCCCACGGTGGAAAAGTGCAGCCGCGAGCTGGGCTCGCTGGCGGTTGCAGAACCCCAGGCCCATGTGATGCAGGGGCTGTCGCGCTACGGCCTGGCGTCGCCCGGCGTGATGCTGCGCATGCTTGTGCAAGAGTCGGGCTGTTTCGCGGTCGTTGAGCGCGGCGCAGGCATGCAAAACCTGCAACAAGAGCGTGCATTGGCCGCTGGCGGCCAATTGCAGGCCGACTCCAACGTGGGCCGCGGGCAGCTGCAGGTGGCGGACTTTGTGATGACACCGGCGGTGCAGTTTTCAGGCGACACCGGTGGTGTGGGCGGCTCGGTCGGCAGCCTGCTGGGCCGTGCCGGCGGCGTGCTCGGCGCCCTGGGTGGGCTGGCCGGCGGCGTGAAGTTCAAGGAAGCCGAAACCAACTTGCTGATCGCCGATGTGCGTTCGGGCATCCAGGTGGCCAGCGCCGAAGGCAAAGCCAGCAAGATGAACTTCAGCCTCGGCGGCTGGGGCTGGGGCGGGCTGGGCTGGGCCGCCGGTGGCGGCTACAGCAAGACGCCCGAGGGCAAACTCATCGCCGCCAGCTTGCTGGACAACTACAACAAGATCGTGCTGTCCATCCGCGACCGGGAATCGCTGATCCGGTCCACATCGGCCGCTTCCCGAAGCAACGCCGCGCAGTCGTTGCAGGCCACGCCGCAGTCCGGCGCGCCAGCGCCGATGTCGGCCACAGCACCTGCCCCGTTGGCCCCCATGGCACCCGCAGCGCCAGCCGCCGCTGCGCTGCCCGGTGGCCTTTTTGGCGCTTACAGCGGCCAGCTCGCGGGTGGCGAGCAGGGTAGCTTCTCGGTGGTGGTCAGCCCCACCGGGCAGGTCAGCGGTTTTGGCCAAAGCCAGAGCGCGGGCAACTTCAATATGTCGGGTTCGGTCAGCGGTAACGGCACGCTGGTGATGGCCGGCCAAGGCCAGGCCGGGCTGGCACAGTTCAGCGGCTTCATCAACCCGGCCACTGGCGAACTGGTGGGCACTTGGCGGCTGCCCAGCGGCGCGCAAGGCACGTTCACCGGCAAGCGGCAGTAACCAGGAGTTGCAGCCACCACGGCGGGCAGAGGTGCCGCTTGCTGCCTGCCGCAGTTTCGTGGTCGGCAAACGCTCCAGGGTCGACGACCGGTCGGGCGACCTCAGCCCAGCGCCTGGGTGCCGGTGCTGGAGCCCGTGCGAAGCGGCGCCGCCTTCGTCGCGATCAGGCCTGCTCCATGAACAGCAAGGCCGGATGTTCGAGCAGTTCGCGCAGGCGCTGCACGTAGCCGGCCGCGACCGCACCGTCGACGACACGGTGGTCGAAGGAACCGGAGAGATTCATCAGCAGCCGCCCGACCACGGCGCCACCCCGCATCACCGGCCTCAGGGCGATGCGGTTGACGCCGATGATCGCCACTTCGGGCGCGTTGATCACCGGCGTGCTGGCGATGCCGCCCAGCTTGCCCAGGCTGGTGACGGTGATCGTCG
>JANNMQ010000565.1:0-2375 GCA_031398045.1 Rubrivivax sp. | reverse complement strand
ACAAGCCTACACCGTGCTGATCGGCATGCGTTCGTGGCGGTTCGGCGCCTTCAGACATCTGCTGTGGCAGACGCACTGAACAGCGCCTGACGCAGCACGGCGCAGCACAGCGCCACCGCCGTGCGCGCTTCGTCCAAGATGCGGCTCATGGGGACAAAGCCATGGATCTGGCGCTCAAAACACACATACTGGCAGCGTGTACCGGCAGCTGACAACGCATCCGCGTACTGCCGCCCTTCGTCCACCAAGGGGTCGTAACCAGCCGTCAGCACCAGCGCAGGGGGCAGCCCGCCATGGCTGGCTGCCAACAGCGGTGACGCGCGCCAGTCAGACCACGCAGCCTGCGCCTGGGTGTCCGTGCCCATGTAGTGGCCCCGAAAGTAGTTCACGGTGTCTGTCGTCAGCACATAACCCTGGCCATTGCGCTGGTGTGAAGCTGCCGTTGCACGCATGTCGGTAGCGGGGTAGATGAGCAGTTGAAATGCCAGTGGCGGTACGGCGGCGGCGTCACGCAGTGCCAAGGCCACCACGGCGGCCAAATTGCCGCCTGCGCTGTCGCCACCCACGGCCAACCGCGTGGCGTCCAGCGCCAGGTCTGTGGCCTGCGATTGCACCCAGCGCGTGGCCTCAATGCAGTCGTCCACAGCGGCCGGGAACCGGTGTTCGGGCCCCATGCGGTAGTGAACCGCCACCACGACCACGCCAGCGCCATTGCACAGCTGCCGACACAACACGTCGTGTGTGTCGAGGTCGCCCATGGTCCAGCCACCGCCATGGAAGTACACCAGCGCGGGCAGCGCGGCCGCAGCGTCGGCGCCCCATGGGCGGTACAGCCGCAGCGGCACACCGCCAGCGGTCTGCAGATCGTGCACCTGGGCCACGGCGGGCGGCTCTGGTTGTGAATAGAAGCGACGTTCCAGGTAGGCACTGCGCGCTTGTGCGGGCAGCAAAGTGTGCGTCGGTGGCACGCCGCGGTCGGCCATCAGTTGTATCAACGCGCGGGCTTGGGGGTCGAGCATGGCGAAGCCTACAAAGTACCGGACCATGCAGTGTAAAGAACGCGCGCATTTGGCGGCACATTTCGCGGCAACATGCTGCGCGAACAGCGACTACCAACGCAGTGACTGCAAAAGCAGGCAGGCAAGCAGGCAGGCAGGCGCACGCACAGCACCAGCGATGAAACCTGCGGCACGTTTATACTTGCCTGGAGCAAGTATTTTGCGAAACACCCTGAAGACCACCCCCAGCAAGCCTGCGCAGACGCTGCAGCCTTCGGCAGGCGCTGGCGGCCAGGCCACGCCCGCTGCAGACGGCCCGGCGCAGCAGCTGCGAGCTTTCAACCGCTACTACACACGCCGCATCGGTGTGCTGGGCGGTGTGTTCGATACCGGCCCTGCAACGGCAAGCAAAGGCGCCGCACTGGGGCCACGCTGGTCGCTGACCGAATCGCGTGTGCTGTGGGAAGTGGCCCAGCGCCCTGGCCTGATGGCCGGCACGCTGGCGCACGAACTGGGGCTGGATGCGGGTTACATCAGCCGGCTGCTGTCGCGCCTGCAGCAGCTGGGCTTGCTGCGTGTGCAGCGCTCTGCCCTGGACGCGCGGCGCAAGCTGTTGACACTGACGGCGGCCGGCCGCCGCGCCCATGCCGCGCTGGATCAGCAAGCGCACGCACAAACACAGGCCCTGCTGGCACCACTGGCGGCCACCCAACAACAAGAGCTGCTGTACGCAGCGCGCCGCATGCAGCAACTGCTGACGCCGGGCAAGCCTGACGAGCCCGCCACGCTGCGCAGCCTGCAGCCCGGCGACCTGGGCTGGGTGGTGTCGCGACACGGTGCGCTGTACGCGGCTGACTATGGCTGGGACCAGCGCTTTGAAGCGCTGGTGGCGCGCATCGCTGCCGATTTTGTAGACCAGTTGAACCCCGCACGGGAAGCAGCCTGGGTGGCCGAGTGTGACGGACACGCCATGGGTTGTGTGTTTCTGGTGCAGGCGCGTGACGAGCAGGGCAAACCGCTGCCGGGCGTGGCACAACTGCGCATGCTGCTGGTTGAACCCGCGGCGCGCGGCCGGGGCTTGGGCAAAAGGCTGGTGCAGCAATGCCACCTGTTTGCAGCGCAGGCTGGGTACCGAACGGTGCGGCTGTGGACCAACAGCTTGCTGCTGGTGGCGCGCGCTATTTACCAGGCGGCTGGATACCGTCTGCTTTCCAGCGAAGCGCATCACAGCTTCGGCCAATCGCTGGTGGGCGAGGTGTGGGAGGTGGATCTGCCCGCCCAGCCAGCGGCTGCAGATAGCCCGCCAAGCCATCGCCCGTCAACCCACCGCCGCCCATGAATCAGCAAGCTGCCCACACCGACGCTGCTGCCCAACCC
>JANNMQ010000555.1:0-1657 GCA_031398045.1 Rubrivivax sp. | reverse complement strand
GCCTACAAGGAAACGCCATGAACCCCAACCCGGCCTGGAAACACGATGGTGTGCGTGTGGTGCCCGCCCACCAGCTGGACGCCAACACCGCGCAAACCCCGGGCATGGACCGCAAGGCCGCCATCAACTTTGCCCGCGTGGGCGCGCAGAAGCTGTGGGCCGGCACGGTGCACATCCATGCCGGCGCCAAGACCGGCGCCCACCACCATGGCGCGCTGGAAAGCGTGATCTACGTCGTCAAGGGCCGCGCCCGCATGCGCTGGGGCGAGCAGCTGGAATTTGTGGCCGAAGCGGGCCCGGGCGACTTCATCTATGTGCCGCCTTTTGTGCCGCACCAGGAAATCAATGCCAGCGTCACCGAAACACTGGAATGTGTGCTGTGCCGCAGCGACGGCGAAGCAGTGGCGGTGAACCTGGACATTGCGCCGGTTGAAGCGCCTGAAAGTGTTTATTGGGTGGACCCCACCCACCCGGCGCCGGGTGGATTGGTTATGCACCCGGCGCCGGCCACGTCCGAAGGCCGGCCATGAACGAACTTTGGCAGGCCTGTGCCCACTTCGCAGCCGCGCACGAAACCGCCTGGCCGCGCGACCCTGCCAGCGCCCCCGGCCCAGACCAGCAGCCTTTCGGCGTGCACCACACCGACCCCGCGCCCTACAACGTGTTGCGCGGCCCGCTGCACACGCGCGGCGGTGTGTCGGGCTGCGTGTGGCAACAGGGGCGCGAAGTGGCCACCTGGGGTGACCCTGACCGTGCCGACCAGACCTTCAGCGTTGCCAAGACCGCCCTGGCGTTGCTGGCCGGCGTGGCGCAAGGCCGCGGCCTGCTGCCTGATGTGGATGCGGCGGTGGCGTCACAACTGCCCGGCATAGGCTTCGATTCCGACCACAACCGCCCCATCACCTGGCGCCAGCTGTTGGAACAGACCAGCGAATGGGAGGGCCTGTGCTTCAACCTGCCGGACCAGGTGGACCGCTGGCGCGTGGTGGCTCACGACCCGCGCCCCGCTGGTGGGCCCAAAGGCGGCGCGCGGCCGCTGCAGGCGCCGGGCAGCTACTGGGAATACAACGATGTGCGCATCAACCAGCTGTCGCTGGCGCTGCTGCACTTGTTCAAGCAGCCGCTGCCCGAGGTGTTTGCACAAGCCGTGATGCAGCCGCTGGGTGCCAGCAGCACGTGGCAGTGGGAAGGCTACAACGACGCCTGGCTGGATGTGGCGGGCGGGTGTGTGCAGTCGGTGCCCGGTGGCACCCATTGGGGCGCTGGTCTGCGCATCAGCGCACGCGACCTGTCACTGCTGGGCCAGCTGGTGCTGCAAGGCGGGCGCTCTGGTACGCAGCAACTGCTGCCGGCGGCCTTTGTGCAGCGCATGCAGCGGCCCACGGCGCTGGCGCCCTTTTACGGCTGGCTGATGTGGCTGAACCCCGACGGCACGCTATTCCCGGGCGCCTCCACGCACAGCAGCTTCATGGTGGGCGCTGGTGGGCACTACGTGTGGATGGAGCCGGCGCACGACGCGGTGGTGGTGGTGCGTTGGCTCGATTCGGCGCAGGCACCGGGTTTCATGCGGCGCGCGGCGCAGGCCCTGGCTGCGGGGTGAAAATCAGCTGCGGCACCCGGCTGGGTGCCCAGCCCCAGTTTTTTGCCACAGGAGCAT
>JANNMQ010000490.1:0-5822 GCA_031398045.1 Rubrivivax sp. | reverse complement strand
CTTGGCGTTTTCTTTCAGGGTCAGCGGCCTGACCTGGTCCTTGAAGCCCGCGTCGTCAAAGTCCTTCTTCCCGCGCTCGCGGGTGTCAGCGGGAAGTCGCTGCCAAACAGCACGTGGTCTTGCAGCGGCGTGTTGCCGTATCGAATCAACTGCGGCAAGAGATATTTGGGGCTCCAGCCCGACAGGTCGATCCAGACGCTGCGTTCGTGCTGCGCCTGCGACAGCGCTTCGTCCTGCCGGTTTTCATCTCGGCGCCGCGCGGTGGGTGTCGGGTTGATACCGCTTGGGCTGGCGGTGACCTGAAGTATCTTCCGGCCGCAGCTGCCTGCTTGCGCACCCGTGCGCGCGCTTGCGCTGCGCCCAGCTCACCCCCAGCGCCCACCGATGCACAACCTAGACAACGACTTCGACAACGACCTCGGATCGCACCAGACAAGCGCCCGTTACCGCGACGCGCGCGTGGGTGGGTGCACCGTCGCTCACGTTTCGCAACGCAACGACGGCTGCACGCTGCTGAAGTCCATCGAGCCCCTGCTGCCCTACCCCGCCAGATTGACAGACTGCCTGGAACAGTGGGCCCACACGGCACCCGAGCGCAGCTTGGCCGCCCATCGCAGCGCGGGCGCTGAAGGCGGAGATGCCTGGCAACACATCAGCTACCGCCAGATGCTGGACCGCGCGCAGGCCGTGGGGCAAGCGCTGCTGGACCTGGGCGCCAGCGCCGAAAGGCCGCTGCTCATCCTGTCAGGCAACGACCTGGAACACCTGACGCTGGCGATGGCCGCGTTGTGGGCCGGTGTGCCTTATGTGCCGGTCAGCACTGCGTATTCGCTGGTCTCGCAAGACTTCGGCAAGCTGCGGCACATCGTGGCCAGCACCACACCGGGCGTGGTGTTCGCCAGCGGCGCCGAGTACGCCGCTGCCATACGGGCGGTGGCAGCATCCACAGGGCCCGGCGTGCCGGTGGTGATGACGCAGCATGAGGCCCACCATGAGGCCCAGCTCGACGGGGCACAGCCGCTGCCCTTTCAGCAGCTGCTGGCCACCGCACCCGGCCCGGCAGTACACGCCGCCCATGCCGCCGTGGGCCCCGACACCATCGCCAAGATCCTGTTCACCAGTGGATCGACCCAGGTGCCCAAAGGGGTGATCACCACGCACCGCATGCTGTGCGCCAACCAGCAGATGCTGCGCCAGTGCCTGGGCTTTCTGGCCGAAGAGCCCCCCGTGCTGGTGGACTGGTTGCCGTGGAACCATGTGTTTGGCGGCAGCCACAACGTGGGCCTGACGCTGTACAACGGCGGCACGCTGTACATCGACGACGGCAAGCCCACCGCTGCCGGCATGGCGCAGACGCTGCGCAACCTGCGCGAAATTTCGCCCACCATCTACTTCAATGTGCCCAAAGGTCTGGAAGAAATCGCCGCTGCGATGGCGAAGGACAACGTGCTGCGCCACAGCCTGTTCAAGCGCTGCAAGGCCTTCATGTTTGCCGGCGCTGGCCTGTCGCAGGCGGTGTGGGACCAGCTGCATGCCCATGCCGAGGCGGCAGTGGGGGAACGTGTGCGTGTCATCACCGGCCTGGGCATGACCGAAACCGCGCCCACCTGCACCTTTGCAGTGGGCACCGATGTGGCGTCAGGCCACATCGGGCTTCCAGTGCCGGGGGTGGAGGTGAAGCTGGTGCAAGACCACTCCACCGACGGCAAACTCGAAATCCGCTTTCGCGGCCCGCACGTGATGCCAGGTTACTGGCGCGCACCCGAACAAACGGCGCAAGCATTTGACGACGAGGGCTACTACCGCAGCGGTGACGCAGTGCGCTGGATCGACGAACACAACCCGCAGCGTGGGCTGTTTTTTGACGGCCGCACCGCTGAAGACTTTAAGCTGAGCAGCGGCACCTTCGTCAGCGTAGGCCCGCTGCGCGCAAAGATCGTGTTGGCCGGCAGCCCACTGGTGCAAGACGCGGTGATCACGGGGCTGAACCGCAACGACATCGGCGCCCTGGTATTCCCGCGCGCTGACGAATGCCGTCGACTGGCCGCTGCGACTGCCGATCAGCCACTGTCCGCTGTGCTGCAGCACCCAACCGTGCAGGGCTTCTTTCAGCAACTGGCCAACCGCCTGTGGTTTGAGGGCACCGGCAGCGCCAGCCGCGTGGCACGCTGGCTGGTGCTGGGAGAACCGCCTTCGATGGACCGGGGTGAGGTCACTGACAAGGGTTCCATCAACCAGCGCGCCGTGTTGGCACAGCGGGCCGATCTGGTGGAGGCGTTGTACACCGGCCCCGCCATCGGGCTGATCACTCCGGATCGATCTTCGCCGCCTTGATCACATCGCCCCAGCGTTTGATTTCGCTGCCGAGCAGGGCCTGCAGTTCAGCCGGTGTGCTGGCCGCCAGCCGCATACCCAGCTTGCCCAAGCGGGCCTGCACGTCTGAAGAGGCCACGGCCTCGCGCGCGGCGCGGCCCAGCTTGTCCAGCACATCGGCTGGCGTGCCGGCCGGTGCCGCCAGCGCGTTCCAGCTGGCCACGTTGTAGCCCGGCACGCCCGCCTGCTGCACCGTGGGCACATCGGGCAATGCTGGTGTGCGCTGGTTCGAAGACACCGCCAGCGCCTTGACAACACCAGCACTCACCTGCCCCACCATCGGGCCCACGACTTCAAAAGCCAGATCGATTTCACCGCTGCGCAGCGCCGTCAGCACGGCGGGTGAACCTTTGTAGGGCACCACCAGCGCGTCGATGCCGGCCACGGTTTCAAACAGCTTGGCGCTGAGGTGCTGCGTGCTGCCCGGCGTGATGGTGCCCACGTTCAGCTTGCCCGGGTTGGCTTTGGCAAAAGCCAACGCGTCGCGCAGCGTGGCAAAACGCCCGTTGGCGGCGGCGAAGATGCCAATGTCAAAGGTGCCCAACAACGTGATCGGCGCCAAGTCCTTCTGCACGTCAAATGGCAGCTTCTTGAACAGGCCCACGCTGACGGCGTTGCCGTTGCTCATCAGCAGCAGCGTGTGGCCGTCGGGCTTTGCGCTGGCCACCGCTTGCGTGGCCACGATGCTGCCCGCGCTGGGTTTGTTTTCCACCACCACCGGCTGGCCCAGGCTCTTGCCCATGTGCTCGGCCACGGCGCGCGCGGTAAGGTCGGCAATGCCGCCGGGGCCAAAGGGAACCAGCAGCGTGAGGGGTCGATCCGGAAAACGTGTTTGTGCAGGGGCGGCGGTGCCAAGACCAGCCGTCGCGGCCGCGGCCGCAATCAGCAGCAAGGCCTGGCGCCGCGGTGCGTGGGGTGGGTTCGGCAGGTTCATAGGGCGCCGTGTCGTGACCACTGCGCTGATCAATCCGGCTTCACGTTGCCCGCCTTCACCACTTCGGCCCAGCGCGGAATCTCGCGCTTGATCAAGTCGGCAAAGGCTTGCGGCGCAGCCGGTGTGGGCACTGCACCTTCCACGGCCAGTTGCTGCGCCACATCGGGCAGCGCCAGCGCCTTGTTGATTTCTGCGTTCAACCGCGCCACCACCGAAGCTGGTGTGCCGGCGGGCGCCACCACGCCGTACCACTGGTCGGCTTCAAAACCAGCGTAGCCGCTTTCAGCCACGGTGGGCACATCGGGTAACGGCGCAATGCGTTGTGGGCTGCTGACCGCCAGCGCGCGCAAGCGCCCGCTGCGCACATGCGGCAGCACGGCCGGCGCGCCTGTGAAGGTGGCGTCCACCTGGCCAGCGATGAGGTCGGTGACCGAAGGCGCCGTGCCGCGGTAGGGTATGTGCAACATAAAAACCTTGGTGCGCAGCTTCAAGTATTCAAAGGTGATGTGCGCCGCGCTGCCATTGCCGCCCGATGAATAGGTCATGCGACCCGGGTTGTTGCGTGCGCTGGTTATGAATTCTTTGAAGTTGCGCGCTTTTGAGGTAGCTGGCACCACCAGCACGTTGGGCACCCGCGCCACCCAGGCCACCGGCGTGAAGCTTTTGATGGGGTCGTAGGCCAACTTGACGTAAATGGCTGGGTTGACCGCCAGCGTGCCGATGTGGCCCATCAACAGCGTGTTGCCGTCGGGTTCAGCCTTGGCCACATCGGCCGCGCCCAGCGAACCGCCGGCGCCGGGCTTGTTGTCCACCACCACATGGACGCCCAAGGCCAATGCCAGCTTGGGCGCCAATGCACGCGCCAGGATGTCGGTGCTACCGCCCGGTGTGAACGGCACCACCAGGCGCAGCGGCTTGCCGCTTTGTGCCCAAACCGGGGCGGCCCAGGCCAGGGGTGTGGACGCAGCGGCCAGCAGCAGGTGGCGGCGTTGCAGGTGATCAACGGTCATTCAAACTCCAGCACGGGCTTGCCCGCAGCATGCAACTCACAAAGCAACTCAAAAGCAGTTCAGGCTTGCCCAACGCGGTTGCGCAGCGGCTGCCCACCGCACCAGCGCAGCAGATTGTCAACAAAGAGGGCCGCCGTGCGGGCGCTGTTGCCCGCCGCGTGGCCGGCGGCGTGGGGGGTGATGATGACGCCCGGCAGCGCCCACAGCGGCGATTCGGCCGGCAGCGGTTCAGTCTCAAACACATCCAGAAAGGCCCCGCCCAGGTGGCCAGACTGCAAGGCGGCAGTCAGGTCGGGCTGCACCAGCACCTCGCCACGCGCCACATTCACCACATGGGCACCACGCGGCAACTGCGCCAGGTGGTGTGCGTCAACAAGGCCCCGCGTCTGCACGGTCAGCGGGCAGGCCAGCACCAGCCACTGCGCGCGGGGCAGCACCCGCTGCAATTCGGCAAAGGCCACGGTTTCGATGCCAGGCCCCGCCGCTTCGGCGCTGCGCCGCACCACCACCACCTGCAGGCCCAGCGCTGCCAGCAGCGGCTGCAACTGCTGGGCTATGGGCCCCCAGCCCACCAGCACCACCGTTTGCCCTGCCAAATCAGGCGGCAGCGGGCCGCCCACCAGCGGCGCCCAGCGCCGCTGCTGCTGGGCCAGCATCAGCTGCGGAAACCGACGCGCCAGCGCCAGCACGGCAGCCAGCGCCGTGTGCGCCACCACCTGCGCGTTAGCGCCCGATGAGGTGGTGACCGCCACCCCACGGGCCATCAACTCGGCGTAGATGGGGCGGTCAGCGCCAGCTGAATGGGTGTGCACCCAGGCCAGCGCGGGTGAACGGCGCAACACGCGGTAACAGGCTGCCAGTTCAGGCAACACCGTTTGTTTGGTCGACAGACCGGTGATGTCGCGCGAGATAAAAGCCGCATGCACGTTGACCTGCTCATCATCGGCCACGTCTTCCAGCGCCAGCACCTGCACCGCCTGCAGCCGCACGTCAGCCTGCACAGCCACTTGCAGGCCGTTTTTGGCAGCCGCTGACAGCAGCAGCCGCGGCCGCTGTGGCGCAGCCGGCAGGCTCACGGCCGCAGCACCCACGGTCATTGCGCCGTGGCGCCCGACTCTTTGACCACCGTGCGCCACTTCTCGAATTCCTTCTGCACAAACTGGCCAAACTGCTCGGGCGTACCGCCTGCAGGGTCGGCACCTTCTTTGATGAGCTGGGCTTCGAAGGCGGGGACTTCGATGATCTGGTTGACGGACTTGTTCAGTGTGGCCACCACCTCGGCGGGTGTTCCCTTGGGAGCAAAAAATCCAAACCAAGAGCCGGCTTCAAAACCTGCAAAGCCGCGTTCTGCCACGGTGGGCACCTCGGGCATCGAACGGCTGCGCTTGGTGCTGCTGACGGCCATGGCGCGCAGCGTGCCGGCATCGATGTGCTGCTTCACCGAGGGGATGGTGGCGAACATGAACTGCACGCGCCCGGCCAGCAGGTCACGCAGCGCGTCGGCG
>JANNMQ010001080.1:0-1927 GCA_031398045.1 Rubrivivax sp. | reverse complement strand
GAGTCGCTGGGCATCAAGCGCTGACGGTTCCCGCGCTTGCTTTTCCGCCCCTGTGTCGCGTCGAGCTGAATTGCTGAGCGCCGCCTTGTGGGCGGCCGTGGGTGCGGTGATCGTGGTCGCGTCGTGGCGCATGGACCGGTTGACCGACCGCGGCATCAACCCCTGGTCAGCGCCCGGGCTGACACCCGGTGTGGTGGGTGCGCTGATGGTGCTGCTGGCCCTGGTGCTGGCGGTGCAGGCGTTGCGCCGCCAGCCCATGCAGCGGCCCGCACAGGCGTCAGAACCCGGGTCTTGGGCATCAGCCGCCGTGGCGCTGCTGCTGTGCCTGCTGTTTGCCGGTGTCAGCCTGGGCCGCGGGCTGCCGTTCATGGCCGAAGCGGCGCTGTTCATCTGGGTCTTCATCAGCGTCTTCAGCTGGAAGACCTGGCGTGAACAGGGTCGCCTTTGGCGTGCGCTGGCACAGGCGGCTGCGGTGGCGCTGATAGCGGCCGCAAGCCTGTCGTGGCTGTTCGAGTCGGTCTTTTTGGTGCGCTTGCCGTGAGCAGGTGCATGGGCAGGTTCACAGGCAGGGGCACAGGCAGGGGCAGGGGCCGAAGCATGGATCAGTACCGCCTGTTACCCCGTCCATGGAAGGCCTGAGCCACCTGGCCACCGCGCTGGCAGGTCTGGCCGGGCCCTGGCAGATCGGCTATGCGCTGGGGGCCACGCTGGCCGGCATCGTAATCGGGCTGTTGCCCGGCCTGTCGGCCACGCTGGGTGTGGCGCTGTTCACCACGCTCACCGTGAAGATGGCACCCAACGACGCCATTCTGGTGCTGGTGTGCGTCTATGTCGGCGCCATCTACGGCGGCAGCCGCACCGCCATCCTGCTCAACATCCCCGGCACCGCCGCCAACGCGGCCGCCTGCCTGGACGGCAACATGCTGGCGCGCCAGGGCCAGGCGGGCCGTGCGATGGGCATCGCCACCACAGGGTCGGTGGCCGGCTCGCTGTTCGGCGTGCTGTGCCTGGCCACCGTGACGCCGCTGCTGGCCGAAACCGCCCTCAAGTTTGGGGCCACCGAATTCTTCTGGCTCGGCATCGTGGGCGTGATGATGTCGGGCAGCCTCACGGGATCAGAGCCGGTGAAGGGCTGGTTGATGGGGTTGCTCGGCGTGTTCATCGCCACCATCGGCCTGGACCCAGTGCATGCCTTCGAGCGCTTCACCTTCGGCGAAAACGCACTGTCCGGCGGCATTTCGCTGATACCTGCGCTGGTGGGCGCATTCGGTTTTGCCGAGGTGCTGACGATGATGACGGCGCCGCGCCTGGCACCGCTGAAGAGCACCATCGACTCGGTGCTGCCGCGCATCTCCGATGTGCTGCGCTACTGGCGCACGGTGCTGCGCTCGGGTGTCATCGGCGTGGGCATCGGCATCCTGCCCGGCGTGGGCGAAGACATGGCGGCCTGGTCGTCGTATGCCGCCGCCAAACGCGCCAGCGCTGAACGCGACCAGTTCGGCAAAGGCTCCATCGAAGGCCTGATGGCGGCCGAGACTGGCGACAACGCGGCCATCCCCGGGGCGCTGATACCGGCGCTGGCGCTCGGCATCCCGGGCTCGGCCCCCGCGGCGGTGCTGATGTCGGCCATGATCATCCACGGCGCACAACCGGGCCCGATGTTGATGGTGAACCAGCCGCAATTCGTCTACGACGTGGTCGGCATCACGCTGGTGGCCACGCTGTGCATGCTGGTGTTCGGGCTCGTGCTGGTGCGTCCCATGCTGTGGGTGCTGCGGGTGCCGCGCGACATCATCATGCCCATCGTCTTCGTGCTGTGTGTGCTGGGTTCCTACAGCATCACGCAACGGCTGTTCGACGTCTGGGTGATGCTGGGTGTGGGCGTGCTGTGCTTCGGGCTGCGCCGGGGCGGCTTCCCGGTGGCGCC
>JANNMQ010000457.1:0-2149 GCA_031398045.1 Rubrivivax sp. | reverse complement strand
GGCCGGTTGACGGGCTGCAGCCATCAAGCGTTAGCCCCTAACCCGCGGCCACCTGCTGCGCGTGGTTGCAAATGGCACCCGGCGTCGTCATCCACACCCGCCCCGCGTCGCGCGCGGCGGCCACCTGCTGCAGCGCGCGGCGCAGGTGGCGCAGGCGGTAAGGCTGGCCGACGATGTAGGGGTGCAGCGCAATGCCCATCACCAGCGGCGCAGCGTGGGGTGCTGTGGTCTGCAGCAGCATCTCGTCCAGCTGGTCGATGATCATTTGCGCAAAGTCTTTACCGTCCATCTGGCGCGCCATGATCATCGGGATGTCGTTCAGCTCTTGCGGGTAGGGCACGGCCCACAGCGGTTTCCCGCTGCGCGTGGCCATGGGCAGCGGCTGGTCGTCGTGGCACCAGTTCAGCGTGTAGCGGTAGCCGGTTTCTGTCAGCAGGTCGGGGGTGTGCAGGCTTTCTGAAATCCACGGCGACAACCAGCCCGCGGGCGCACTGCCACTTTCGGTTTGCATGCGCTGGCGGCACTGCAGCAGCAGTGCACGTTCGTCAGCTTCTGCCATCACACCCTGGCGTTCGGCATTGGTGTGGCCGTGGCCCACCAGCTCATCACCACGCGCCACGCAGGCGGCCACCAGTTCGGGGCAGTGGTCGTACAAAGCGGTGTTGATCAGCGCCGCGGCAGGTAGGCCCAGGCTGTTGAACAAGTCCAGGCAGCGCCAGGCGCCGACGCGGTTGCCGTATTCGCGCCAGCTGAAGTTCAGCACGTCAGGCTGCGGACTGGCCGGGCCGATGCCTGCGCCCAGGCCTTCGCCAAAAGCAAAGTGCTCGATGTTGAAACCCAGGTACACCGCCAACCCGGCACCGCCGGGCCAGCGGTAGGGCTTGCGCCGCGTGATCGCGCTGTAGGCAAACCGCCCGTGCGTGGGCAGCGCGCCGGGGTAGGCCGCCGGCATCTCAGAGCACGGCCAGGCCCGCGCGCACCAGCATCCACTCGGCGCTGTCGTTCCAGACGTCCATCTCGGTGATCAGACCGTCTTTCACCACATAACGGTCGACATAACGGTTGCCTTCAAACGGTGTGCCGTCGGGCCATTCGCCGTACAGCGTGCCCAGGCTGTAGACCACGGTTTCGCCGGGCGCACCGGGTTGGGTGCTGAGGGTGACGGTTTCGGTGCGCTCAATGCGTTTTTTCACCCACCGGTAACGCGCCTTGTTGAAGGCCGTGGTGTCGGCGGGGTCCTTCATCGCGCGGCCGCCGGTGAAGCGGATGTGCATGCCGGCAGCGGTGTAGCGGCGTGCGCTGTCGGGGTCGGGAATCATCACCAGGCGCAAAAATTCATCCACCACTTCGGCGGCGGTGGTGGGCACAAAAACTGGTGCGGGTTCGGGGGCGTTCACAGGCATCTCCGGCGCGCCAGGCTGTGGGGCGCGTGGCGTCGATTGTCGAGGTTGTGGCGGCGTAGTGGCGGCGCAGAGGCGGCACTATGTCGGACCCGTCAGGCCCCCACTTCCACGTTGGAAGCACGCGCCACGGCGCGCCACGAATCGATCTGGCCACGCACCAGCTGCACAAAGTCGTCGCCGATCAGGTTCGGGCTGCGCGGCAGCGTCTGCAGGTCCTCAAAACGGGCCATCACGTCGGGGCGCGCCAGGATGTCGGGGATCAGCGCCGTCAGCTTCTGTGCGATGGGTGCCGGCAGACCCTTCGGCGCCGACAAACCCAGCCATTGGGAGCCGGTAAGCTTGCCGTAGCCCAACTCGGCAAAGGTGGGTATGTTGGGCAGTGCCGGCAGCCGCTTGGGTGTGGACACGGCCAATGCGCGCAGCGAACCGGCCTTCAACGTGGCCACGTTGGTGGTGATGGGGTCGAACACGCTGTCGATGTGGCCGCCGTTCAGGTCTTGCATCGCCGGTGCGCTGCCTTGGTAAGGCACATGGTCGTGCATCGGCGCTTTGCCTTCGGTTTTCAGCAGCTCACCAAACAGGTGGTTGGCCGAACCGATGCCCGAGGTGCCGTAGCGCACAGCCTTGGTGCGCGCCGCAGTGACGTACTGGTCCAGCGTTTGGTAGGGCGACGCGGCGCGCACCACCAGCACCATGGGCGCCTCAACCAGCATGCCCAGGTGCGTGAAGTCGGCCACGGCGTCAAA
>JANNMQ010001078.1:0-2426 GCA_031398045.1 Rubrivivax sp. | reverse complement strand
GTCGTGTTGGTTCGGTGTGTCACCCCGACCTTTGACAACAACACCTTTTTCGTCCAACGCGGTGGTTTTGCTGATGCGGTTGTCGGTGTGCAACTGCGCCACGTTGCTGGCAATCAGCTCACCTTTGGCGTTGTACCAGGGGCCGGCGCCGATGCGGTCGCGTGCATTCGTAGAAGGCACACCCGCTGCGTTGGTGGGTGAAGGGAAGGTGCCGGGCGCGCTGAGATAGGCGCGCCAGGTTCTGGCGCCTGCCCCGGCCGCGGCAGCCAGCTTCTGACAGTGGGCGTCGGCACCAGCGATGCCGCCCAGATCGGCACCCTTGTTGCTGCCTTCGCTGGTGATGAAAAAGCCCATCGGGCCGGTGGACGGCGCGCTGGCACAGCCCGCCAGCGCCAGCGCGGCGGTCAGGGTGGCGGTGGCGGTCCAGACAAGGCGGCGGTTGTTTTGCATGTTCAGTTTCTCCTGTTGATCGGCCGGCATGGCCGTACAGGCTTTTACGTTCTCCGCCCTGCTCTTATGCCTCAGGGTGTTCCCGGGGCCATGGCGCGCAGGCGGGACAATGCAGGCCTGTGGCTGAAACCCGTTCAGCACTGAACACCGCGCCGACAAGCGATCCATGCCTTTATCCGACGTTCACGACACCACCAGCGGAACCCCAGGCATCGCTGAGTCCAGCACTGCGGCCCGCATGGTGGACAGCGCCACCACCCTGGGCCAGCGGCCGCTGGTGGTGGCCCTGGTGGGCCTGGTGTCGCTGGCGGTGGCCATGGGCATCGGCCGCTTTGCCTTCACGCCGCTGTTGCCCATGATGCTGCACGACGGTGTGTTGGCGCTGCCGGCGGCCAGTTGGCTGGCCACCGCCAATTACTTCGGCTACTGGCTGGGCGCCATGGCCTGCACGCTGCAACCAGCCCTGTGGGCGCGCTGGCGGCCGGGTGCGCCGCTGGCCCACACCCGCGCGGTGCGCCTGGGGCTGGTGGCTACTGTGCTGTTGACGCTGGCCATGGCCCACCCGGCAACGGCCTGGTGGCCGCTGTGGCGCTTTCTGGCCGGTGTGGCCAGTGCAGTGGTGTTTGTTTTTGTCTCGGGCTGGTGCCTGGCGCGGTTGACGGCGCTGGGCCAACCAGCGCTGGCCGGCGTGATCTACGTCGGCCCTGGGCTGGGCATTGCTGTCAGCGGCCTGGCGACAAGCGCCATGGTGGCGAGCAGCTGGCGAGCCGCCAGTGGCTGGCTGGTGCTGGGCCTGCTGGCCGCCTTGCTGGCGGCCTGGGCCTGGCCCCAGCTGCGCGGGCGTGTGGCAGTGGCAGCACCGGGCGCAGGCGGGGCCGCCGGGGCCCAGCGCCCTGCGCTGCTGGTGTTTGCGTTGGCCTATGGGCTGGCTGGGCTGGGCTACATCGTCAGCGCCACGTTTTTGCCCGTCATTGCACGCCAAGCGCTGCCGGGTTCGGTGTGGCTGGACCTGTTCTGGCCGCTGTTTGGTTTGGCTGTGGCCGCCGGCGCTTTGCTGACAGTGCGGCTGCCCGTGCAGTGGGACCGCCGCTGGCTGCTGCTGGGCTGCTACCTGATGCAGGCCGTGGGCGTGCTGCTCACGGTGTGGTGGCCCAGCCTGGCTGGTTTTGCGCTGGGCAGCCTGTTGTTGGGCCTGCCGTTCACAGCCATCACGCTGTTTGCCGTGCAAGAGGCGCGGCGCTTGATGCCGCAGCATGCCTCGGCATTCATCGGCGCGCTGACCGCCGCCTATGGGCTGGGCCAGATCATGGGCCCGCCTTTGGTGGCTGCGCTGCTGCAGCACAGCACCAGCACCGGCCAGGGATTTGACCGCGCTTTGCTGACTGCCGCCGCTGCGCTGGGTGCGGGCGCGTTGCTGTACGGTTGGCTGCTGCTGCGCCACCCGCTGCAGCAGCCGGCGCGCTGAAGGCAGCCCACAATCCACCCCGCACGGCGGCACCATCAGCGCTTTGCTTCAGCCCGTAGCCGACACACCCATGCCCATCCAGTGGTTCCCAGGACACATGCACGCCACGCGGCAGGCGCTGGCCAAGCGGCTGCCTGACATCGACGTCGTCATCGAGCTGCTGGACGCGCGCCTGCCAGGTTCCAGTGCCAACCCGCTGCTGGCCGAACTGGCGGGCCGAAAACCGGCGCTGAAGGTGCTGAACAAACAAGACCTGGCCGACCCCGAACGCACCGCGTTGTGGCTGTTGCATCTGCAGGCCCAGCCCGGCACCCAGGCGCTGGCGCTGGATGCCAGCGAGGCCGCACCGGCACGCCACCTGGTGCCGGCCTGCCGTGCGCTGGCGCCCACGCGCGGCACCATGGTCAAGCCGATGCGCGTGCTGATCTGCGGCATTCCCAACGTCGGCAAATCCACCCTGATCAACACCCTGACCGGCAAGCGCGCGACCAAGACCGGCGACGAGGCGGGC
>JANNMQ010000409.1:0-2369 GCA_031398045.1 Rubrivivax sp. | reverse complement strand
AACTCAGGCGGATGGCGGCTGCCAGGCCACCAAAACCACTGCCGATGACCACCGCCTTGGGCGCAGGCCGCGCCACGCCGCCTGCGCGCGGCGGTGCGGCAGGCAGCGCCGGCTGCAGCAGCTGTTGGTTAGCGGGCGTGAAGTAGCTGGGCATGGGGAACTTCAGTGACACCGCAGGGGTGTGAAGCAGGAGGCAAGGGAACAGCAGTGGCTGCAGCAGCTGCAGCGGCCTTGGCCGCGACGGCGGCGGTGTGGTTGCGCATGGCCCAGCGCCACAAGGCCGTGGACTGCACCGGCAGCACCAACAGCCAGTGTTCGATGATGGCCAACACCAGCAGCGTGACCACCAGCCAGCCGCCGGTGGCCGCCGCCGTGGCGGGGTCTGCAACCAACGTGTGGTGGGCCAACCAGATGGCCACGCCCGTGGCGGCGCTGACGGCAAAAGGAAACAAGAGGTTCATCGGCCGTTGCCTGAAGTAGCTGCCCAGGTAGGCCAGGTGCGTTGGCAGCAGTTCCATGCTGAGGTTGCGCACGCCCAGAAAAATGTTCAGCTTGGCGCTGATGCGCATCACCCACAGCACTGCAAAGGTGGCGATGCCGGTGCGGTTCGCAGCGCCCCAGGTCAGCATGGCAATGGCCAGCCCTGACGCCAGGATGGCCAGTTCGTGCCACAGGATGGCCAGCACGGCCTGCTTGAAGCGCAGCCAGCCCTGTGCATCGGCTGTGGCGGGCTGTTTGCGGGGCCCGGTGACCCAGCCGGTTAGGAAGCTCAGCTCGTGCCAGCCCCAGACCAACAAGGCACAGGTGAAAGCGCAGAACGCACCGGCGGCTGTATCCATGTGGGCCGAGCTGTGCAGCCCCGCCAACGCGCCCAGCGCCAGCAGCGTGGAAACCAGGTGGCTCCAGCGGAAAGTGTGCCGGGGCAGGCCGTCCAGCAGCAGCACGATGCCGGTGGCAAACCACCAGATGAAAACGGCAAAAACGACAGGAAGCGCGATGCTGAGCATGGGGCCGGCGTGCGGTTTATTCAGCTTTCCAGCATGCACGCCGCGCCACAACACCCGTTCGCACTGAGCTTGTCGAAGTGTCGCCGCGGTGATGGCGGGGCTTCGACAGGCTCAGCCCGAACGGGCGCTGTGGAGATGTGGATACTGAAAACATGGAAGTAGACTGAGCTTGCTGTCGATCTGCTTTTCAGGCGTAGTTTGCTTTACCAGGCCGGCGCCATGCGCACCTGCACCGGCAGTGTGTGGTGGCGCACGGGCAGCACATAGAGCCGGGCAAAGGCAGCAATACCCGCCGCGGCCAAACCCGCTTGTTGCAACTTGCCCACCAGGCCGCCGCGTTGCTTGGCGGCGTCCATGCGTTGTGACAGCGCCAGCAGCCGGTTCATGCCGGCGCGCAAGGCCGGGCTGTCGATGTCCAGGCTGATCGGGAACACCTGTTTGGTGATCTCATTGGTGATGCGGAACACCTCGTAGTCGTAGGCCGTGGGTTCCAGCCCCATGGCCTGCTTCAGCTGTGGCCTGGTGTGGTCGCGCACATACATGGTGGCGTACACGGCGAGCAGGAAAAAGCGGATCCACAGCGTGTTCGCACCGCGCAGCAGATGCGGGTTGGCGCGCATGATCAGCGCGAAGCTTTCGCCGTGGCGAAACTCGTCGTTGCACCAGCGTTCAAACCAACGAAAGATGGGGTGAAAGCGTTTGTCGGGGTGGCGTTCCAGCTGCCTGAAGATGGTGATGTAGCGTGCGTAGCCGATCTTTTCGCTCAGGTAGGTGGCGTAGAAGATGTACTTGGGCTTGAAGTAGGTGTACTTCTTGGTGCGCTTCAAATCGCCCAGGTCCATGCCCAGGCCGTAGTCTTTCAGCGACTGATTGATGAATCCCGCATGGCGCGATTCGTCGCTCGCCATGAAGCGCATCAGCGCCTTGATGTCAGGGTTGCCGACGTTTTTCTGAATCTCGTTGTAGAGGATGCAGCCAGAGAATTCCGATGTCAGTGAGCTGACCAGGAAGTCCAGGAACTCCTGTTTCAGTTCGGGGTCCATCTTCGCCATCTGGGTGCGTGCTTCTTCAGCAAACTCCGGCGTGCGCTGGAAATGGTCGTGGTTGTTGTCACCTTCGTACTCGGCCATCATGGTGTCCCACTCGGCGCGGATGGGTTCCACGTTGATGCGGTCCATGGCCTTGAAGTCGGTGGTGTAAAAGCGCGGCGTCAGCAGCGTTTCCTGCTTGGCCTTGGCGGCTGCGGCGGCACTGCTGTCTATGGTGGGGACGGTGGTGGTGGACATAGTGACGGCGTCTGTGGGGGTTCAGGGTTGGCGCAGGGGGCTGGCGGGGGCCGTGCTGGCCGTAGTTGCCGTAATG
>JANNMQ010000398.1:0-2818 GCA_031398045.1 Rubrivivax sp. | reverse complement strand
CCCATCGGCTATGCGCTGAAACCCATCCCGGCCGGCAGCTGGGTGCACGAGCGCCTGCTGCAGATGCCGTCGGCCCGCGCGCTGGAAGGCCTGCCCATTGCCACCGTCAGGCCGCCGGTTGCCGAGCCGCTGGAAGGCTTCACCTTCGAGGGCTACCGCAACAAGGACGGCTCGGTGGGCACGCGCAACATCCTCGCCATCACGACGACGGTGCAATGCGTGGCCGGCGTCGTCGCGCAAGCCGTGGCGCGCATCAAGGCCGAGCTGCTGCCGCTCTATCCCGGCGTGGACGACGTCATCGGCCTGGAGCACAGCTATGGCTGCGGCGTGGCCATCGATGCGCCCGATGCGCTCATCCCGATTCGCACGCTGCGCAACATCTCGCTGAATCCGAACTTCGGCGGAGAAGTCATGGTGGTCAGCCTGGGTTGCGAGAAGCTGCAGCCCGAAAGGCTGTTGCCGCCGGGCAGCTTCAGCATCGTCGATGAACGCAGCTTGGCCGATGTCGGTGCCAGCGCCGAGAGCGTGCTGGATGCACGCGTCGCCGCAGGCGGTGCACTGGATGTTGTGTGTCTGCAGGACGACGCCCACGTCGGCTTCATGTCGATGGTCGAATCGATCATGCGGCAGGCCAAAACGCACCTGGAACGTCTGAACGCGCGCCGCCGCGAGACCGTGCCCGCCAGCGAACTGGTGGTGGGTGTGCAATGCGGCGGCAGCGACGCCTTCAGCGGCGTCACCGCCAACCCGGCGGTGGGCTATTGCACCGATTTGCTGGTGCGCGCTGGCGCCAGCGTGATGTTTTCAGAAACCACTGAGGTGCGCGACGGCATCGACCAGCTCACGTCGCGCGCCACCACGCCCGAAGTGGCTGAACGCATGATCCGCGAGATGGCCTGGTACGACGCCTATCTGCAGCGCGGCAGCGCCGACCGCAGCGCGAACACCACGCCCGGCAACAAATTGCGCGGTCTGTCAAACATCGTGGAAAAGGCGATGGGCTCGATTGTCAAGTCGGGCACTTCACCGATCAGCGGCGTGCTGTCGCCGGGCGAGAAGCTCAAGAACAAGGGCCTGAAGGGTCTCATTTATGCCGCCACACCCGCCAGCGACTTCATCTGCGGCACGCTGCAACTGGCCGCCGGCATGAACCTGCACGTCTTCACCACCGGCCGCGGCACACCCTATGGCTTGGCGGCGGTGCCAGTGATCAAGGTCGCCACGCGCACGGACCTGGCGCGACGCTGGCACGACCTGATGGACGTGAACGCCGGCACCATCACCGATGGCACGGCCACCATCGAAGACGTGGGCTGGGAACTCTTCAAGCTGATGCTGGACGTGGCCAGCGGACGCAAAAAAACCTGGGCCGAACACTGGAAGCTGCACAACGCATTGGTGCTGTTCAACCCGGCGCCGGTGACTTGAGGCGCTTCTGCAGACAACCGCGCCGGCCCTGCCGATTCCCAAGCCCTGCCCTCTGGCGGTCCAAACCTTGCGCGGCCCGGCCCACCAACCCACAGCAACCAACGCCGTCAAAGGTCTTTCAAGGCCTCGGCCAGCTGCTGCTGAAACAACGATTCATCGCCCAGCGCCTGCGCGTTCAGCAGTGCCAGTTTGACGAGGAACAGTTCACTCTTGTCGGGCCCCGCCTGGTCGATGGCGGCGGCCAGTGCGTCATAGACCGTTTCCAGGCCGGACAGGCTGAGGGTGGGTGCAGCGCTTGAATGGTTCATGGTGTCGGGTCTCGGTTCAGGGCCTGCCATCAGCAGGCCGACATCGGCTGCGGCAGCGCCGTGGCCAATGCTGCCTGCAAACGGGGGCCGTCCACCGCCAGCCAGCGTGCGCACACATGTTGGTCGGGGCGCAGCAGGTAGGCCGCACCGCTGGCCTGCACGCCATAACACCGCCAGCAGTGGCGCTGGCTGTCGGGCAGTGTCAGGTCGGCACCTGCCACTGGCTGTGCAGCGCCTGTGCCGTCGCCGGTCCCAGAGCCCGTCGCAGCGCTGATGGCCACCAACCGCAGCGGCACGCCACGCGCCCGAGCAGCCTGCACGGCCTGCTGCAGCGACAGCGGCAAAGCAAGTGCATCGGTGAAGACCAGCAGGTCAAACCCGCCGCCCAGGTGGTCCAGCAAATGGTCGTTGTCGTGCAAGCGCACATTGCGTGGTGGCGCTCCCCGCGCAGGGCCGTCGCTAAACAGCGTGTTGTCGTCATCCTCGCAATTCAGCGCCGAATGGGTGTATTCGTGCGGCCGGCTGGTGCGCCAGTGATACAGCGGCCGCACAAAGTGATGTTGCAGTGACAGCGACAACACGGCGTCGCGCAGCAGCCTGAAACCGCGGCTGGGCGGTGTCATGAAGCGTGTACTTTTGCCGGCCTCTTCGATGATTTCGCGCGCCGCGCCCACACGCTCGGCGCTGTAGTTGGCCAGCAGCTGGCGGCCGGCCAGGCCCTTGACCACACAGGCCAAATGCCAGCCCAGCGACTGCGCATCCTGAAACGCCGTGTTGGCGCCGCGCACACCAAAAATCGGCAGCAGGTGCGCGGCGTCGCCGGTGAACAGCACACGGCCGTGCACATAGTCGGGCAGCGTCAATGTGCGCGCCGAATACACCGAACACCAGTCCATTTGCCAGGGCGTGCCGGCGTGGCCAATCATCGCCAGCTGTGCATTGATGCGCTGCGCCATCGACTCCGGGCGCAGTGCTTCTTCGGCGCTTTCACCGGGCGGCAGCTGGTAGTCCACACGCCAGATGCCGTGCGGTTCGCGGTGCATCAGGATGGTGTTGCCGGGGTTCCAGTCGGGGTCGAAGTA
>JANNMQ010000384.1:0-3458 GCA_031398045.1 Rubrivivax sp. | reverse complement strand
GGCCGGTTTGGGGCGAGCAGTTCCGAGAGCCGGCCGTCGCAGGTCAGAGAGCGTTCATCTGCCGCGGCAACGCCGACGCGCTCGGCCAGCGCTGTGCCGCGGCAGATAAACGCTCCCCGATTGCCGTCCAACGCGAAGTTCCGCTGTGTAGAGTCAGAGCTTCGTGGCCATCGCTCTCCAAAACCGACCCAAGGTGGTCGGCCAGTGTCGCGCACAGAAGTCGTCGAGATCCTTCCCGCTTTCGCCGCTACGAGCCGCTGCTTCGCTGAAGTGGACTTCAAGGATGGGCAGTTGGCAGGAGTCACTGGCAAAGCAGAGCTGCCCACCGATCCATCAGTTGTCGCCGCTTCTCGAACAGGTCTCCTCGGCGATAAGCGGCTTCGACCTTGTCTCCTATCGCGTGGGCCAAGGCCATCTCTGCGACTTCGCGGGGGAAGTCGGTGCATTCAGCACACCAATCTCGAAAAGTCGATCTGAAACCATGGGGCACAGCGCTGAGTTGCATGCGTCGCATTACAGCGGTCAGCGTCATATCGGAAAGCGGACCCCCACGTGGTGCCTGAAATATCAGGGCCTGGGGATCGGCAGCGGCATGTGTCGGCAGCAACGCTAGAGCAGCGTCTGAGAGCGGAACACGGTGCTCGCGGCCGGCTTTCATTCGAGCTGCAGGAACGGTCCAAACCTTGGCTGTCACATCGACCTCCGCCCATGTGGCACCTCGTACTTCACCCGAGCGAGCGGCAGTGAGGATCAAGAAGGCCAGTGCACGGGAGCCCATGCCCTCCTGCTTAGAGAGCTTGACCATGAAGTCAGGCATTTCAGCGTAGGGCAGCGCCGGGTGATGCTCGACTCTCCTGACCTTGGCGGGCATCGGCAGCAACTTGTCCAGGTGCCCGCGCCATTGCGCCGGATTGTCTCCCTGCCGAAAGTTGCGCACAGTGGCCCAGTCGAGGATGGACTCCACCCTGCCCCGTAGCCGTGATGCTGTTTCTGTTCGAGTGCGCCAGATAGGTTCCAGGATCAGAAGGACATGACGCAATTCGACCTGGTTGACCATCAAACCTCCGATGATCGGGCTGGCGTGCAACTTCAGCGTGCTCTCCCATTGCGCAGCGTGCTTTGCGTTGCGCCATCCGTCGCGATGCGCAGCTATGTAGGCCTGCGCGCACTGGTCAAAACTGATCGATCGCTGCTTTTCAGCCAAGCTTTGGGTGCGGTCGGCATCACGCACGACAATGGGGTCTCTGCCCAGAGCCAGTTGACGCCGGCACTCAGCGGCGCGCTGCCGAGCCTCGGCCAAAGAGATTGCGCTGACCGGTCCAAGCCCCATCCAGGCAGGGCGCTTGTTGTGGTTGTATCGAAAAAGCCATGAGCGGTTGACTTGGTCACCTTTCGCAGCGCTTTTCACCTGCAAGTACAGACCACCACCATCGGCGTAGTACCCGGGTTCAGACCGGCTCTGGACCATGCGTGAGGACAATCGATGAATTGGACTTCGCATTTCTCTACCTACGATCGTACCTACAGTTGACGTTGCGCTTGGGCGGGACGTGCTGGAATGACTGTGGACGAGGCAGGCGAAAAAATCAATGCAAATCAATGACCTATGAAAATCGTCGGGAAGCCTTGGAACCTCCTGGGACCACGGTTCGATTGACGCTCCTTCCGCCAGACTGTGGTGCGCCTGATCGGGCGCGGTTGTCAAGCCATGTTGCGACTGACGTCGACGGGCAGTCTCCGAGCCCTATCCACCTTACCAACCGCATTGCAGCCTGGTGCCGCATTGGCCCGAAAAGGTGGAGTAACGTCCGCCCTTCGGCTGTGTAATGTCGACGCAAAGCCGCGTCGCGGCGGCTTCGCAGCGGCGTTGCGACCAGCGCCGGCCTCGCCGGCCGGGTTCCGGCGTGGCGAACCCGAAAGCTCGGTGATGCGGCAGCGGCAGCCACCGAGACATCCACTTCGGAACGGTCATGGCCGGATCGAGTCCGCAGGTCTATTCAGCGCTGCAACGCCGCCCCGCAGCCGAAAGGAAATTAACCCATGACGTTGCGCCGCCGATTGCCTGTTGAAGCGACCCTGATTGCTTGTGGTTTGGGTCTTGCCGGCTGCACGACGCTGACGCCGCAGGCGCAGACGGCAGCGCTGATTGCGCGAGCCGAATCGGCCCTGGGCAGCGCAACGCTGAAAACCTTGACCGTCACCGGGCGAGGCACTGGCGCCAGCGTCGGTCAGGCCTACGCGCCCGGCATGGCCTGGCCGGGTCTGCAGCTGACTGTGTTGTCGCGCTCGCTGAACTTTGAAACCAACAGCTTCCGCGAGGAATTCATCCGCAGCCGCAGCGAACCATTGGGCGGTGGCGCGGTGCCGCTGATGGGCACTGGCGAAGCACGCGGTGTTGTGCTGGCCAGCGATGTGTTCGCCTGGAACGTGGCCGGCAGCGCCACGGTTGCGGTTCCGGCCGCGCTGGCGATGCGGCTGCACGACCTGTGGACAACCACACCACAAGGCGCTGTCAAGGCCGCGGCAAAAATGAGCGCGCGCGCCGGCGTCCGGCGCGAATTTCTACGCCGCTGGGACACGCTGAGCTTTGGCTTGCCAGGCCAATTCAGCGCCACGCTGCTGTTCGAAGACTCCGGGCTGATATCGCGCATCGAATCTACCGTGGCCCATGCCGTGCTGGGCGACATGCCCGTGGTCACCCAGTTCTTCGACTACCGGCCGCTGGCCGGGGTAAACGGGGTAAGTGGGCTGGTGCTGCCGACGCGCATCGTGCAGGACCAGGGCGGTTTCCCGGCCCTCGACCTGCAGGTCACCACAGCGGCCGCCAACGAGCCCGTGGAGATTACCGTCCCCGACAACGTGCGGGCAGCCGCGCCGACAGTCATCGTTGAGAAGGTGGCCGACGGTGTGTGGTTCTTCGGCGGCGGCACGCACCACAGCGTGGCCATCGAGATGGCCTCGCAGGTGGTGCTGGTTGAAGCGCCGCTGAACGACGGCCGGGCGCGCGCGGTGCTGGACGCCGCCAACCAACTGGTGCCGGGCAAGAAAGCGCTGACCGTCATCAACACCCACCATCATTTCGACCACGCCGGTGGGCTGCGCTTTGCTGCAGCCAGCGGCGCGACGATCATCACCAGCGCGTTGGCCAAGCGGTATTTCGAGGCCGCCTTTGCGCCGTCGCAACCAGGACCCGACGCTGCGTCGTCATCGGGCCGCGCGCCGGTTTTCGTGGGGGTCGACGGCAAGGCAGTGCTGAGCGAAGCCGACCGAGTGGTCGAGATTCATGAATTGAAGGACAGCATCCACGCGCGCGGCTTGCTGGTGGTGTGGCTGCCGCGCGAGCAGTTGCTGATCGAGGCGGATGCCTACACACCCGGCGCCCCCGAGGCAGCGCCGCCCGAAGTGCCAAACGCCAACCACCTGAACCTGGTGCAGAACCTCGACCGCCTGGGGCTGGC
>JANNMQ010000373.1:0-2644 GCA_031398045.1 Rubrivivax sp. | reverse complement strand
CTGTGGCTGGGCACGATGCTGCAGTTTGGCGGCCTGGCGATCATGCCTTTTGCCTTGCTGCTGCTGACCGGTGAAGGTGAACTGGGCCTGGCCTGGCTGGGCTATGGCGCCGCCGCCGTGGCCTTTGTGCTGACAGGGGCGGGGCTGCAGACGACGCAGACTGCAGGCCTGGCACTGGCCAACGACCTGGCGCCCGCCCACACCCGCCCGCGTGTGGTGGCGCTGATGTATGTGATGTTGTTGCTGGGCATGCTGGGTGGTGGCCTGGTGTGCAGTGCGCTGCTGGCCAGCTTCAGCCCCACACGCTTGATTCAGGTGGTGCAAGGTGCAGCGGTGCTGTCGGTGCTGCTCAACGGCTGGGCGGTGTGGAAACAGGAAGCACGCAACCCCCACCGACGCCGCAGTGCGGCCTTGCCTGCGCCCGCCTTTGCACCGCGCTGGAAGAGCTTCATGGCGCAGCCCAAGGCGCGGCGGTTCTTGTGGACCGTGGCTTTGGGTACCGCGGCCTTCAACATGCAAGACGTGGTGCTGGAGCCTTACGGCGGCGAAATTTTGGGTTTGAGCGTGGGCGCCACCAGCTTGCTGACGGCGCTGAGCGCAGCCGGTGCATTGTTGGCCTTTGCGGTGGCCGCGCGCTGGCTGTCACGGGGTGCCTGCCCCAGCCGCGTGGCGGCTACCGGTGCGCTGTTGGGCCTGCCCGCATTTGCAGCCATCATCTTTTCAGCACCGCTGGGCGCACCCGACCTGTTTCGTGCCGGCACCGCACTGATCGGCTTTGGCGGCGGCTTGTTTGCTGTTGGCACCTTGACCGTGGCCATGTCGCTGGAAAGCGCAGACCACGCCGGGCTGGCGCTCGGTGCCTGGGGCGCCGTGCAGGCCACGGCGGCCGGTGTGTCGGTGGCCGCAGGGGGTGCGCTGCGCGACCTGATGTCGGGCCTGGCCACACAGGGCCATCTGGGCTCGGCGCTGAACAGCCCCGTCACCGGCTACAGCTTTGTTTATCACATCGAGCTTTACCTGCTTTTTGCAGCGCTGGCGGCCATCGGCCCGCTGGTACGACCTTGGGGTGGCCAACCAGCCGCACCAGCTTCCAAGCGGCTCGGCCTCGCCGACCTTCCCGGCTGAAACCGCCGAACACCGCCGCCAAACACAACCATTACCAGGAGCCTTCATGGGAACCGGAGCCATCACCCCCTACGTCGACGTTGCACAGCTGGTGCTCTATCTCTTCTGGCTGTTTTTTGCCGGCCTCGTTTATTACCTGGTACGCGAAAACCACCGCGAGGGTTACCCGATGGACGTCGACGGCAACGCCGTGGTGGCGGGCTGGCCCATTCCCGATCCCAAGACCTACCTCATGGCGCACGGCCCGAACGTGCAGTAGCCCGACTTTCTGCCCGAGCCCATGTACTCCCTGGCTGAGCCCGCACATGGCTACATCGGCGCACCGCTGGTGCCCAGCGGCGACCCGATGAAAGCCAAGGTCGGCCCCGGCTCCTATTGCGAGCGCGCCGACGTACCCGACCTCGACCACGAAAGCAAGCCGCGGATCTTGCCGCTGCGGCTGTTGCCCAAGCACCGCGTGTCGCGCAAAGACATCGACCCGCGCGGTTTGCCCGTGGTGGGCGCAGATGGCGAAGTGGGCGGAACCGTCAGCGACCTGTGGTGCGACGCCTCTGAACAGATCTTCCGCTACCTGGAAGTGCAAACCGGGCCGGCCCATGCCACCTACCGTGTCTTGCTGCCCATACCGTTTGCGCGCATCGGCCGCAACCAGGTGAGTGTCAACGCCGTGTTGGGTCACCAGATCGCCGGCACACCCGTGCTGCGCAGCGACGGCCAGGTCACGATGCTGGAAGAAGAAAAGATCGTTGCCTACTTCGGCGCTGGCACTTTGTACGCAGACCCTGAACGCGCCGAGCCGCTGGTCTGAAAGAGCGATCCCGACACGGGTTGCCAGCACACACAGATCAAGGACTGCGAGATGAAAGCCACCACCCACCGCCACAGCAGTGACCACGAACACGACTTCGAACCTGTGCATGGTCTGCCAGAAGCATTGCCCGCGGGCGAACACATCCTGTGGCAAGGCGCACCCGACTGGCGGCAGCTGGCGGTGCGCGCTTTTCACGTGCGCAAGCTGGCGGTCTACTTCAGCCTGCTGCTGGCGCTGCAAGTGACCGTGGTGCTGAACAACGGCGGTGGCCTGGGCGCCGCTGCGCTCTCGCTGTGGTGGCCCGCCAGCCTGGCGCTGCTTGCGTTGGGTGCCTGCGTGCTGCTGGCCTACCTGTCGGCACGCACCACCGCCTACACCATCACCAACCAACGCGTCGTGATGCGTGTGGGCATCGTGCTGACTTTGGCCTTCAACCTGCCTTATTCACGTGTGGTGGCGGCTGGTCTGAAGCAGGGCACACAAGGTGTAGGTGACATCGCATTGACGCTCGGCGGCGATGACCGCATCGCCTGGTTGAACCTGTGGCCGCACGCCAGACCCTGGCAGGTGGCCAAACCGCAGCCCACGCTTCGCTGCGTGCCTGACGCTGCTGCCGTGGCGCAACTGCTGTCGACCAGCTGGGCCGCAGCGACTGGCCGCTCATTGCCCGGCACCGCCCATGAGGCCGCAAGCCGCAACGCAGCCAAC